>PKWS01000073.1:2536-2671 GCA_003132105.1 Desulfosporosinus sp. | reverse complement strand
AGGATTTGATATAATACACCTTGAAATGAAACCATACAGTCCCTACATTCATAATGTCTGTTTGTAAGCCCTAATTCGGGCGTATGAGGAAGCACCGTGGAGATATTTAGAAAATTTTAGGGTGGGGGTTATTTT
>PKWS01000073.1:0-2523 GCA_003132105.1 Desulfosporosinus sp. | reverse complement strand
CAAGATTGTGTATCTGCCGAAGATGCTGCACAAATGAATTGCTTTGAACATGAAGCGGACAATGTCACCAGGCAAATCTTAGAGCGGCTTAATTCCACGTTTATTACACCATTGGATCGTGAAGATATTTATAAGCTGGCCCAAGTCCTCGATGATATTGTCGACTACGCCGAAGGAACTGTGGAACGCATGCATCTTTACGGCACAGGTAAACCATCGCTGGGGACACAGGAACTTGTCCATCTGGTGGGTTTGGCAGCCGAACAAATTCAGACCGCCTTCTCTTGTTTGGGGAATATCCATTTTCAGAAAACTAAAATTATAGCTGCAGCTGAAGAGATTTATCACCTAGAAAGCGCAGGGGACAAGCTTTACCGTCAAGAAGTAGCTCGCTTGTTCGAATACGAGAAAGACCCGATTGAGATCATCAAATGGAAAGAAATTCTGGAGCATATCGAAACCACGTTAGATCATTGTGAAGCCATTGCCGATCTTCTCAAAAGCGTGGTCTTGAAATATGACTAGTATAGGCTCGATGCTTGTCGTTGTGGTGTTTTTAGCCTTGGCATTCGACTACATTAACGGGTTTCATGATACCGCCAATGCCATTGCCACTAGTGTTTCGACAAGGGCTATGACACCAAAACAGGCTGTGATTCTGGCGTCCATATTAAATCTTTTTGGCGCTCTCTACAGCACTGGGGTTGCTCAAACCATTGCGAGAGATATTATTACACCAAAATTTGCGACACAAGAGGTCGTGATTGCCGCATTACTGAGCGCGATTATCTGGAACCTAGTCACCTGGTATTTTGGAATTCCCAGCAGTTCTTCGCATGCTATTATTGGCGGAATGGCCGGAGCAGCAGTTGCTAAAGCAGGATTTAGTGTCTTGCAGTGGAACGGTTTAGGGAAAATCCTGGCTGCACTCATTATTTCCCCGATAGCTGGGATANNCGTGTCAATCACGGCTTTAAGAAAATGCAAATATTCTCTGCAGGATTGCTAGCCTTTAACCACGGATCCAATGATGCCCAAAAATCGATGGGAATTATCACCATGGCCCTCATCGCTGGGGGAGTGCAAGCACAAACGAACCTTGCCCCGCAACTTTGGGTAAAACTCGCTTGTGCTCTAGCGATGGCCGCGGGTACCGCCGTGGGAGGGTGGAAGATCATTCGTACTATGGGTGGCAAAATCTTTAAACTAGAGCCCATAAACGGATTTGCCGCAGATTTAAGTTCCTCCATTGTTATCTGGTCAGCTACCGTGTTTCCGGGTCTCCATCTCCCCGTTTCCACAACCCATGTCGTTTCGGGTTCCATCATGGGGGTTGGAAGTGCCAAGCGGGTTTCCGCAGTGCGCTGGGGAGTAGCCAAACAAATGCTCGTTGCTTGGGTTGTGACGATTCCCACAACATCCCTTTTAGCAGCTCTCTTTTACTCGGTGCTGATGAAAGTTCTTTGATACTAGGACAAAGGTCTATTTCCTCCATTTCCAACATATCTTCCCGTAAAAGGAAAAGGGTTGTCCGAAGATGCGTGGAAGGGGAATAGGGGACATGAGGCTTTATGAGCGAATTCGAGTTGTCGTTGTCTTAATTTTGGGGGTAATGGCCATAGGTTTACTAACCTGGGGTGTGGGTAAAATTTATTTAGAACTCGTAGGGCAATCTAGCAGTGACAAAGCTGCAGCAGTTCAAACTCGCGGCAAGGCCGCTAATCCGTTGACAGATACCGTTTTGAACCTTCCAGCAGTGAAATTTTGGACTTGCCAGGTTGGGGTCTTTCAAAACGAGAGGAACGCTCTGTTGAGACAGGAGCAGCTTAGGGTATTGAATATGAATGCTGAAGTGATTAGCACCAATCCTTGGACAGTAGGGATTGGCTTGGGTCATACCTCAGATGAGCTTAAGGGATTGAGACAATCCCTTGCTGATAAGGGAATTTCCACTGTTATAAAACAAGTCGTGCTTTCAGACAGGTCATTTCGTGTCGCCGGAAATGGTTCACAACTAACTGTGGAAGTTTTAACAAACGTCAATACCATACTCCAAGGGGGGTTGACAGTCGAAGCTCTGACGAAAGAAAAGCAGATCTGGAATGCCTTGGCTGGGGATTATCCGCCAAAAGAATTGGAAGGACTCCACCAACTTTATAGTCAGATTCTCGGAAAGACTAATTATGAAGACCAAAAAGCTTTAGGTTTATCGTTGTTTTTTGAGTCCCAGAGGGTTATAAATAAATTTTCTGGGAAATAATAACTATAAAAGAAGATTAATCTAATAACTAGGCTCAAAGAAAATTGCGTTTTCCTTTGTTAGTGATATAATTAATATATCTATACAATTACCAGAAATATCAGCGAGAAATGAGGGTCCAGTTTGAAAACTCTAAAAATTCCGGAAGCGACTATTATTCGTCTTTCAGTCTACTCACGCCATCTGACTGAAGTCGATCGAAAAGGGATAATAACTACCTCCTCGGGAGATATTGCTGAGGGAGTCGGCGTTAGTCCGGCACA
>PKWS01000103.1 GCA_003132105.1 Desulfosporosinus sp. | reverse complement strand
CGTATACCAATGTGAAAGTTTACTGGCAACTCCCGCCAGGGGTAACTATGCCTACGACACCGCAAGTGAACTATACTCTCAAAGCTAAATTGTAAAAGGAGCAGAGTGGTTACCATGGATTTACTATGGACTAATTTGAGAATCCCTGTTGAAGAGGATTTGCTGGTACCTGCAACGATAGCACGCAAGTTGAAAGTACCAGAGCAAAGCATCAGTGGTCTCCGTTTCCTACGCCGTTCCTTGGATGCCCGTAAAAAACCCCAGCTCGTTTTCGTATATACCATTCAGTTTTCCCTTGAAGTTCCTAGCTCGGATTTGAGTCGTGTTTTGGCTCGGGTTCCTGGGCTGAAGGAAGTTCCTTTAGAGATTCCGGTGGTATGGCCTACGCCTAGTAAGACGCTAAAACATCGTCCCGTGGTGATAGGTTCCGGACCAGCAGGGTATTTCGCTGCTCTAGCCTTAGCTAGAAGAGGGTATGCTCCACTTGTTCTTGAACGAGGAGACTCGGTTGAGGAACGAACCCGTAAAGTTCAGGAATTTTGGAACACTGGAAAATTAGATACTGAGAGCAATGTGCAGTTTGGGGAAGGCGGAGCAGGGACATTTTCGGATGGCAAGCTCACAACCCGAATCCAGGATCGACGTATTACAGAAGTCTTGGCGACGTTCGTGAAACATGGGTCGCCAGCTGAGATTCAATACTTAGCTAAGCCTCATATCGGGACAGATATTCTTAAAAATGTGGTCAAAGGGATCCGGGAGGAAATCGAGTCTTTGGGTGGTGAGATCCGTTTTCGGGCTAAAGTAACCGGCTTGATAGAATCGTCGGGCGTAATGCAAAGGGTGATCGTTAATGGTCAGGAAGAAATTCCTGCCGAAGCGGTCATTCTCGCCATTGGTCACAGCGCTCGAGATGTTTATGAGTTCTTACATGCTATGGACGTCACACTAGAGAAGAAATCCTTTGCCATCGGTCTGCGAGTGGAACACCCTCAGTCTCTGATCAATCAATCCCAGTACGGAGTCGAGGAACATCCCCATGTTGGGCCAGCGGATTATCAGCTGACTTATCAGGATGTGAGGACGGGCCGAGGGGCTTACGCTTTTTGTATGTGCCCCGGAGGAAAGGTTGTGGCAGCAGCTTCAGAAGAAGGCGGGGTTGTCACGAACGGTATGAGCGGCTATGATCGGGATACGAACATTGCCAACAGTGCAATTGTCGTGACGGTCGGCGCAGACGACTTTTCGACAGCGCATCCACTGGCCGGTCTTGAATTTCAAAGAAAATGGGAACATAAGGCGTTTTTAGCAGGTGGGGAAAATTACCACGCTCCAGCCCAGCGGGTCACAGATTTCTTGGAAGGACGTGTGTCAGACCACTTTGACTTGTTATCGAGTTATACACCCGGTATTGTACCTTGTGAGTTACATTCCGTGCTCCCAACGCCTGTAGGCGATGTGTTAGACCGGGCCCTTCGCGTTTTCAATGGGAAAATAAAAGGCTTCTCAGGAGAAAAGGCGACCTTGACAGGGATAGAGACAAGGACAAGCTCTCCCGTCCGCATTGTGCGAAATATTCAGGGGGAATCCATAAGTTTAGGAGGACTATATCCGACGGGTGAAGGAGCTGGTTATGCCGGGGGAATTACCAGTTCAGCAGTAGATGGGTTTAGGATGGCAGAGTATCTTATGGCGCAATATGCTAAGGTAGAGTAGAATAGAAGTGTTAATGTTGTATTAAAGATTTATGAAACATATTGGTTAGAGATAAATAAACTAGAGATAAAAGGAGGGCAAAGACTTGGGTCGACTCTTTGGAACTGATGGGGTACGCGGCGTGGCCAACAGCCAGCTGACATCTGATCTCGCTTTTCGACTTGGACAAGCAGGTGCTTATGTACTTAGCAAGGAACATCCACACCCCCGAATTGTAATTGGCAAAGATACCCGAATTTCTGGGGATATGCTTGAAGCGGCACTCATCGCCGGAATTTGCTCTGTCGGAGCGGATGTTTTGCGGGTTGGAGTATTACCAACGCCGGGAATTGCCCTTTTAACACGAACCCTTGATGTTAGTGCTGGCGTTGTAATCTCGGCGTCCCATAACCCTGTTCAAGATAACGGAATTAAGTTTTTTGCTTCGACAGGGTATAAATTACCGGATGCGATCGAAGATGAAATCGAGAATATTGTTTTAAGTGACGAAAAACCTTGGGAGGTCCCGATTGGGGGCGAGGTCGGACGTGTGATTGAAATCAACGATGCGGGGCGTCGTTATATGGATTTCCTAAAAGGTACGGTGGGACGTCTGGATGGGCTTAAAGTCATTTTGGATTGTGCAAATGGAGCAGCATCCTATGTAGGGGCCGTGGTATTGCGAGAATTTGGCGTAGAGGTGATCCCTATTTGTAATACGCCGGACGGCGTGAATATCAATGCTTGTTGTGGTTCAACGCATCCTGAACAGTTACAACGGGCGGTCTTGGAACATGGTGCCGATCTGGGACTGGCAATGGACGGAGATGCCGACCGTCTCATCGTTGTGGATGAACAAGGAAACATCTTAGACGGGGACTTTATCATGGTTATTTGTGCTTTAGCCCAAAAGGAGAAAGGGACATTAGCCCAAAATGCAGTCGTCGTAACCGTCATGAGTAACTTAGGTTTACATCTTGCCCTAAAAGGGGCAGGAATCACGATCTATGAGACGCAAGTTGGGGACCGATACGTCATGGAAGAATTACTCAGAACCGGAGCGAAGCTTGGCGGGGAGCAGTCCGGGCATATTATTTTTCTCGACCACAACACAACCGGGGATGGATTATTGACAGCCTTTCATTTGTTAGCCGTTGTCAAGGAAAGACAGGTTCCACTCTCCCAGCTCGCTTCTCAAATGCTGCGCTTACCTCAGGTGCTCATCAATGCTANNTCTTGGCGACCAAGGCAGAGTGCTAGTACGCTCCTCCGGGACGGAGTCGCTGATCCGAGTGATGGTGGAAGGCTCCGATCAACTTAAATTAAAAGAACTTGCTCAAGGGATTATTGACATGATTATGCAATGTGATGAATAAAAATTAAAATATACCATTGGATTACTTTCTAGATTTCGCATATAATGGTTCATGTGCCTTAGTATTCAAGTTGATTCACGTTCTAAATGGCAAGTGGCACATGGGCCAATCCGCGTTAGATCCCAAACTAGGAGAAAGAAGGTGAAGTCGCAGAAAAGATAAGGAAAAATGGACAGATATTCCACAGACTGGACGGTTGTATCAGAAGGGCAAAAATATTTTAGCGCCAGGACCTTATAAGTATGAAAGATTAAGGTTGACGAGGAAGAGGGTTATCGAACGATTCGGCGGATCCCTCTCGGTGGCTTGTCATCGTAAAGCTTGCTTAAAACCGAAGAGTAATTTTCGGGACAAGGAGTAAGCTGACAAGACAGGGGATGGTATACTCAAATTTGCCCCCTTGCGAGTGTTGCCTAGAATCTGAATCAACGAAGTTGTCCATGTTGGGACGGCTTTTATTTTTTATTTTGAAAGGAGTAAAGTATATGTGTGGTATTGTCGGATATATTGGGAAACAGGTTGCTATTCCCATTTTAGTAGATGGCTTAAAAAAACTAGAGTATCGGGGCTATGATTCGGCAGGAGTAGCTGTCCTAGATCATGGGAAAATCGTGATATCCAAAAGTGTGGGTAAATTAGTTGCCCTGGAAGAGGAACTTGGGGAGGATTATTCCCAGTCTTGCATAGGGATCGGACATACCCGGTGGGCGACACATGGCCGTCCGTCTTTCGTCAATGCTCATCCCCACAGCGATTGCAAGCAGGACTTTACAGTGGTGCATAACGGAATCATAGAGAATTATCTGGAATTAAAAGAAAAACTCATCGAAAAAGGACATCAGTTTGTTTCTGAGACCGACACAGAAGTTTTAGCTCACTTAGTTGAGGACTTTTATGAAGGAAACCTTGAAGAGGCTGTTCGTAAAGTCTTAGAGACGATTCATGGATCTTATGCAATGGTTGTCTTAAGCCTCAAAGATCCTGATAAACTGGTTGCTGCCCGTAAAGACAGTCCGATGGTAGTGGGTCTTGGAGATGGAGAGTTTTTCGTGGCCAGTGACATCACGGCCATTTTAACCTATACGCGAAAAGTCTATATCTTAGATGATGGCGAAATGGTGGTTGTTACTGAAGAGGGGGTAACGGTCACAGACTTCCAAGGAAATCCCCGTACGAAAGAAATCTTTGACGTGAAGTGGGATGCAGTGGCCGCCGAAAAAGGCGGGTACGAGCATTTCATGCTTAAAGAAATTCATGAACAACCCCGTGCTTTGCAAGATACAATGCTAGGGCGTTTGAAAGACGAGAGAGTTGTTCTCAAGGAAGTGGATTTAACCTCTGAACAACTTGCACANNATTAATAAAGTTTATATTGTAGCTTGTGGTACGGCATGGCATGCTGGACTGGTTGGCAAGACATTAATTGAGCGTTGGGCACATCTGCCGGTAGAAGTGGACATTGCGTCCGAGTTCCGCTATCGATCCCCGCTGATTGACGAGCATACCCTCGTTGTGGTAATCAGTCAGTCTGGAGAAACAGCAGATACACTAGCGGCGCTGCGTGAAGCCAAGAATCGCGGAGCTCGTGTGGTTGCAGTAACCAATGTGGTTGGTAGCACGGTATCCCGAGAAGCCCATGATGTGATCTTTACGTGGGCAGGCCCAGAAATTGCGGTCGCTTCAACGAAAGCCTATATAACTCAGTTGGAAGGAATGGTTTTACTCGGACTCTATCTTGCTCAGGTCAAAGGAACTTTGCCTCAGAAAAAAATCGGGGAGATTATAACCGCTTTGAAAAAGATTCCTGCACAGGCTCAAGAGGTTCTGGATCAAGAGAGTCTGATCAAAGAGTTGGCTCAGTCGTTTATCAAAGTGGAAGACACCTTCTTCATTGGACGCTCGCTGGATTGGGCAGTTGCTATGGAAGGAGCCTTGAAACTTAAGGAGATTTCCTATATTCATGCCGAAGCCTATGCGGCTGGGGAATTAAAACACGGTACATTAGCGCTCGTCACGGAGGATACGCCCGTCATTGCTTTGGCAACCCAACGAGATGTGTTTGATAAAACCGTCTCCAACATCAAAGAAGTAAAAGCTCGGGATGCTCGAGTGATCGGGCTTACCTATAAAGGAAACACCAGCTTGGCGAAGTCCGTAGATCACGTCATCTATATTCCTGAGACCATAGATGAGCTTGCTCCGCTTCTCGCAGTCATTCCTCTTCAACTCTTGTCTTACTATGTATCCGTCGCCAGAGGGTGTGACGTCGATAAGCCGAGGAATTTGGCAAAATCCGTTACAGTCGAGTAGGCAATAATGATGATGCGTAAGTTGTTGTAGTTTCGTAATAAAGTTTGTCCATTTGTAATAAAGTTTGTCTATTTGCTATAAAGTTTGTCCAACTATAAAGTTTGTCTTAATTGTGAGGAATCTGATATCTTGAAAAATAGTTGGAATCTTGAAAAAGAGTTTTATCACATGAAAAATAGTTTTAGCAACATGAAATGAGTTTTATTACATGAAAAATAGTTCTGTCAGACGGGTTATTGTAAGTAACAAATCATCATGGATGTCATATTTGAGTGTGGCAGCGTGTCATTTAAGAAAGGTCAAGCTTTTTATGACTTTGTCAATGAAAAACAAATGAATTTGTCTGAATTCAAACAAGAGGAGATAAAACAAAAATGAGTGAAAAGCAAACATCTGGTGTTGTAGCAATCTTTGTATCAATGTTCAGCTCAATATATCCACTATCATTGCCTTTATCGTCTAATTTGAACAATACGATTCTAACATCACAAACAGTGTCGGCATATTTTTTTAAAGCTTCTAAATTATCATAATCTAACCAATGTTCGTTTGATC
>PKWS01000259.1:418-5214 GCA_003132105.1 Desulfosporosinus sp. | reverse complement strand
TTTCTTTGTAACTTTTACATCGATCCCGATATCCCTTTATTCGTCCTCATCATGTGATCCCACGCCTCGAACTTCTTTATGTCCTCGTACTGGAATCGCACTCATTACAGTGTTCGGTCTACTATTAGGAACAGCTAGTGTCACTAGCGCTAAAACTGTTTCCCCAGCACATCGTGCTAAGGTTTCGTAGACAACAACTAGATAAGGCGGTAAAGTAGCTTGCCAAGCACGCTAGCAAACACGTTACGAAAAATGCCTTAATGTAACCCAAGTGTCCCCGGTTATGCTGGGGGCTTATTTATACACAAAAAATCCCCTCACTAGGAGGGGTAGTAGGAGGAGGAAAGAAATGAAGAAAAGTAAGCTTTATGTTAACCGCTCTTGCGGGTGTTTAGGTGTTTATTTAATATCTTTATAATAAGCTATATTTGTTACCGTTCTATGACCAATGTGTGAAAAATATGTGAAGCCTTATAATGGAAAATAGCATTGAAGCTCGTAGTTCTCTTGCAAAGTATGGGGAAACCTGTCTAGTAGATAAGGATTGATTCTTGCCACTCATGAAAAAATTTAGGTAACCACTAAGGTTACCTAAATTTTTTCATGAATCCAATTTGCATTCCCGTAATTTTGTGTCTAAATTCAACATTGATAGTTTATTATCTACTGAAACATCTTCTAAAGGGACCTTCGCTCCCATAGGCTGCTCTATCTTGTTTTGTAAATTTTCTATAGCTACGGAAAGCATGAGTTTTATGCGATTAAGTTGATTAACTTCACTTGCCCCTGGATCATAGTCAATAGGCGAAATATTCGCCAAAGGATATGAGCGTCTGATCTCTCGAAACATACCTTTACCCGTAATATGATTGGGTAAGCAGGCAAAAGGTTGTAAGCAGACGATATTATTGACCCCGCTTTGAATCAGCTCAATCATCTCTCCCGTAAGGAACCAACCCTCTCCAGACTGATTTGCCAGAGAAAGGTGTTTTTCAGCATATTTAGCGATCTCTTCGATGGGTTTTGGTGCATGAAAGCGTTTACTGGCTCGCAAAGCCTTTTTCATCTCCTTGCGATAGGATTCAATTCTATTGATTGAAAGATAACTGGACACCATGCCCCAAAAACTACCCGATAGTTTCTCATATTTAATTCGACTATCATAAGCACCGTATAAGAGGAAATCAGTAAGATCTGGAACGACTGCCTCAGCCCCTTCAGCTTCCAGCAGTTCTACAATGTTGTTATTGGCGGTAGGGTGGAATTTGACTAAAATTTCACCCACGACTCCAACTTTTGGCTTGATCAAGTCTTCATGAATTTCCAACTTATCAAAATCCTTAACAATTTGACGAATGTTTTCTGCGTGTTCCTTTCTATTTCCTTTCTTTAAGGATTCTTGGCACCGATTAACCCAAGAGTCATATAAGAGATTGGCGGAACCCGGAAATTTTTCATAGGGTCGAACTCTATAAAGGACCCGCATTAAAAGATCCCCGTAGATAAGCCCCCTCATTAATTTATTAAACATAGGGATTGTGAATTTGAAACCGGGATTATTCTCCAAGTTGGACGAATCCCCTGTATTTAGGGCAATCACTGGGACATGTCCCATATTTGCATCTTTGAGTGCCTTTCTGATGAATGAGATATAGTTTGTCGCTCGACATCCTCCACCGGTTTGCGTAATAATGACCGAGGTATTGTTTAAATCATACTTACCAGATCTCAACGCTTTCATTAACTGGCCAACGACGATTATTGCCGGATAACAAGCATCGTTATGCACATACCTTAATCCTTCTTCGATAGCTAACTTATCGACAGAGGGCAAGAACTCAATAGTATACCCCGCATCTTCGAATCCTTGCTTGAAAAATTGAAAATGGATCGGAGACATTTGTGGNNGGCGCCAAAATAGTATGTTTTTTCTTCATTTCCTTGGTAAATAAGACTTTAGGGGGCTTATCATAGAGCTTTTTGGGGGTAAAATTTCTCTTGTCTCGCTCGTTGATTGCCGCGATCAAGGAACGCAAACGAATTCTCGCAGCCCCTAAGTTGTTAATTTCATCAATTTTTAGCACTGTGTAGATCTTTCCATAAGCCTCCAGAATCTCTTTAATCTGATCAGTGCTTACTGCATCAAGACCACAGCCGAACGAATTCAGTTGGATTAATTCTAAGTCTTTTTGCTCCGAAACATAGCTGGCAGCAGAATACTCCCGAGAGTGGTACACCCATTGATCAACAACACGCAAAGGCCTTTCAACCTTTCCCAGATGTTGGATAGCGTCTTCGGATAAAATAGCGAACCCATAGGATCCGATCATCTCAGGAATACCGTGGTTGATTTCAGGATCAATATGATAAGGCCTGCCTACGAGCACAATTCCCTTTATATTGTTTTCCCGGATATAGTGTAGGGTTTCTTCTCCCTTAATTCTTACCTCTTCCTTATACCTATCTTGTTCCGCATAAGCCTTATCCAGGGCTCTGGCTATCTCATACTTCGGTATTCCTTCTGGCGCTAGCTCCTCAACCAAGCGTTTCACCATTCTACTAGGCATATCCATCGGTAAGAAAGGATGATAAAACGTAACATTGGGCTCTCTTAATAAATCCATATTAGCCTTAATGGTCTCTGGATAAGAGGTAACGATTGGACAGTTGTAATGGTTGTCTGCCTCTGGATCTTCCGATTGGGCATAAGGGATGCAAGGATAGAATATTTTTTTAACCCCTTTTTTCACTAAATTAGTAATATGTCCATGTACAAGCTTAGCCGGGTAGCAGGCAGACTCTGAAGGAATTGTATCCATTCCAAGCTCATAAATTTCTTTTGACGATCGGCCAGAAATAATAACTTGGTAACCCAGTTCTGTAAAGAATGTAAACCAAAAAGGATAGTCCTCATAGATATTTAAAACCCGAGGAATTCCGATTGTTCCTCTCGATGCCTTATCTTTTGTTAAGGGCTTGTAGTGAAATACTCTTTTGTACTTATATTCGTAAAGATTGGGAATTTCACTTTTTACGACGTCTTTCCCTGCGCCTCTTTCACATCGGTTTCCTGAAATATAGTCACTTCCGCTTGAAAAATGTTTAACACTAACTAAGCAATTGTTTCCACATAATCCACAACGTTTCATCGAAGTTTCTGTTTTAAAATTAAATAAATCTTTTTCTTGCATGAGATTTATTTGATGCCCGTTTTCATAACGCTCTCGAGCAATCAAAGCGGCACCAAAAGCCCCCATGATGCCTGCTATATCAGGACGCACCACTTCTTGTTTCGTTATTTTCTCAAGTGCCCGAAGGACGGCGTCGTTATAGAAGGTTCCACCCTGTACGACAATTTTTTTACCGAGCTCCTCGGCGTTTCGCAAGCGAATCACTTTATATAGAGCATTCTTGATGACTGAAATCGCTATCCCCGCCGAAATATCGCTGATTTCAGATCCTTCTTTCTGCGCTTGTTTTACTCTAGAGTTCATAAATACCGTACAACGCGTCCCGAGATCGACTGGATGTCTTGACCCCTGGCTCAGTCTGGCAAACTCTTTGACATCCATGTTCAGAGAATTTGCAAAGGTTTCCACAAAGGATCCACACCCTGAAGAACAAGCTTCATTTAAGGTGATGGACTCAATAACTCCATCACGGATTACTAAACTTTTCATGTCCTGCCCGCCAATATCTAAAACGAAATCAACGTCTGGCCGGAAAAAATTGGCCGCCTTGTAATGGGCCACCGTTTCAATTTCTCCGATATCCACTCTCAGGGCTGCTTTTATGAGATGCTCTCCATATCCAGTAACGGCTGAGTTTATAATTCTTGTATCCTTATTTAGTTTTCCATATAAACCTTTCATGGCTTCTATTGCAGATTCTAAAGGGTTGCCCATATTACTGCCATAGTGTGAGTACAATAAGCTTCCTTCTTCATCGACAAGCGCAATCTTGGTGGTTGTCGATCCGGCATCAATCCCTAGATAGGCATTTCCTTCATAGCTATCAAGTTCCACTCGCCTGACCTTATGCAAGGCATGCCTCTCTTTAAATTCTACATATTCCTCTTCATTCGCAAATAGAATTTCTAATTCTTCACCCTCAGCATTATTGATGTTATGGATCATCGGCGCTCTCTCATATAGACACTCAAGTGTAAAAGGCACTTTATCACGTGAGGACAGCGCGGCTCCGATCGCCACAAAAAATTGTGAATCTTCGGGAAAGATCACATTTTTGTTCTCTAACTTAAGCGTTTCAATAAAGCGTTGTCTTAGCTCGGACATAAAATGCAGTGGCCCTCCCAGAAATGCCACGTTCCCTCTAATAGGGTGACCCTGGGCTAGACCACTAATCGTTTGATTAACAACAGCCTGTAAAACAGAAACAGCAATGTCCTCTTTGGCTGCCCCTTCATTCAACAAAGGTTGTACATCGGTCTTTGCAAACACACCACACCTTGAAGCGATAGGATATATATGTCGATAGTTTTTTGCGAGTTCATTTAGACCCGGGGCATCCGTTTGTAACAATGAAGCCATCTGATCAATAAATGCGCCCGTACCTCCGGCACACGTTCCATTCATTCTTTGTTCGATTGCTTCCCCGAAAAAGGTTATCTTTGCGTCCTCGCCACCAAGTTCGATCGCCGCATCAGTGTTTGGAATAACTATTTTAATGGCGTTAGTACAAGCAATTACTTCTTGAATAAAAGGAACCTCTAACTTTTGGGAAATATTGTACCCTCCAGATCCGGTAACCATCAGGGTCAATAAGTGCCCTTGCAT
>PKWS01000259.1:0-388 GCA_003132105.1 Desulfosporosinus sp. | reverse complement strand
ATTTATCAGGTTATTCCTTTTGCAAAAATTCTGATACAACTTGTAACACATGCCTGAATATCAGTTTCAAAAGTCAGTTTATTCATAACTAAAGAAGTAATAAATAGCCCAAAATTAGTAGCTAAAAAGCTCATGGCCAATGTTTCAGGATTTTCCCTTATGGCCCCTCTATTTTTCATTTCTTCAAAATAGTAGCATAACAGTTTTTTGAACTCATTAGGGAACTTAAATAACGTAGCATCAAAATCGGGGTTTAATTCTTCATTCTTAAAATGCATCAAAATAATCTTTTGATTTTTATACATGGTATCTTGATAGGAAGAACATATTTTATTTAAGTCTCTTTCCAAATCCCATTCCAAACCGTCAAATAAAGCTATAAATTCAG
>PKWS01000214.1 GCA_003132105.1 Desulfosporosinus sp. | reverse complement strand
GCGCGACGTCTTTACGTAAGCAGAATTGCAAACTCCGGGAAAGCGACCACAAACGCGGGGCAGTGCACAAGGATGTGCCCTGCCGCCACTGCGCCAAGGATGGCGCATTTGGCGGGCACCCCGTTCCCAGAAGAAAGAGCTTGAACGGTTAGTTTGCTCTGCGTCGTAGGACCGAGCGCTGTGTCACACAAGTCCCTTACTGTTTACTAAAATAGACACTTAAACCTTGATAAATGGCAATAGCTAGCTTTTCTTGATATTCTGGTGTCGTCAGTAACTGTTCTTCTTCAAGGTTTGAAAGGAAGCCCAGTTCGACGGTTACTGCTGCTTGGTGAGCCCTTTTTAAAACATATATATCTTGATTTCCTTTAACCACTCTTTTGCCATTCGTCATACTATTCAGCTCCTGCTGAATCGATTGAGCCAATAACTTTCCTTCCGGGGAATCCGAATGATAAAACGTCTGTGCACCCTTCATTTTTGCGTCAGGAAAACTATTGGCGTGAATGCTTATATAAACTTCGGCCTGGGCATCCATAGCAAGCTGGATACGTTGTGCCAAATCCTCTCGTTTCCGCTTTAAAAGTCCCTGTGACGCTCCTAAGTCACTGTCATCCTCGCGGACCATAATTGTTTTAGCCCCACTTTGCTGAACCAAGGTTTGTAGGCGTTTGGATACGGCCAAGGTCACGTCTTTCTCTAATACCTTGCCTTTTCCCACAGCACCTGGATCTACGCCCCCGTGACCGGCATCGATCACAACGACTCTATTTCCCAAGGTCCAACTCCATATTTTTTTATCCTTTCCATGGAATCCCCACCCTAAGGCTATTGTCATAATAAGTGCAAGCGCGATTCCCAGAATAACTCCCTTACGTCGTTTGATACTTACAACATAGATTGTTTTCATTCCCATCCGCCTCCCCCTGTCTATTCGTCTTACCTTATTTATGGGGAAGGACTTCAATATATTCGTTTGGCTTGTCTAAAAAGAAACAGGATAGAGTGAACAACAAATAAAATAGACCTACACTAAGTAGGTCTACATTTGAAGCATATATTTGACAAACTAAATGGGAAGCATACCTTTTCTAAACGGAAAAGTTATGCTTATTGCCACAACGCTCAATGGTACAAACCAAAGGAAGGGATAAATCCCTTCCTTTGGTTTGTACGCAATTTATACGCAGCGACTTCGAGTATATAGGAAACTTACTTCAGAGGGAGTTTCGACTTCGTCTGAAGTTTAGTTGAACTTATCCAGGGGCTTAGCACCACTTAAGAAGCGGGAGTGTTAGTGGCGGTTAGCCATCGGATAACTTAACGTTTGGAGAATTGTGGAGCCTTACGAGCTTTCTTCAAGCCGTATTTACGACGTTCCTTCATACGTGGGTCACGTGTAAGGAAACCGGCTCTCTTAAGACTTGGACGGAGACTGGCATCCGCCTTCAGTAAAGCACGGGCGATGCCTAAACGTATCGCACCCGCTTGACCAGTGGTGCCACCCCCGTGGGCTAGAGCGATAACATCATATTTAGCAATCGTATCTGTGATGTTGAATGGTTGATTAACAATCATTTCAAGTGTTTTCTTGCCGAAATACTCCGCTAGTTCACGTTTGTTGATGATAAACTTTCCTTCACCCGGAATAAGACGAACGCGAGCGACTGCATTTTTACGTCGTCCTGTCGCAGCATATTGTAATTGTGTTGCCATGTTTTACTTCCTCCTTCCTTAACCTACTGAATCGTCCAGATTTCAGGTTGTTGAGCTTGATGCGGGTGTGATTCTCCCTTGTACACTTTTAACTTCGTGTACATCTGGGCGCCCAACTTGTTATGAGGAAGCATTCCTTTCACGGCATGTTCCATAGCTCTTTCAGGCATAATTTGCATTAATTTCTTGTAAGGAACTTCTTTCAACCCACCAGGGTAACCTGAGTGACGACGATACATTTTGTCGTTTAGTTTATTACCGGTTAACACCAATTTTTCAGCATTAATAATAATGACATGATCCCCTGTATCAACATTAGGGGTGAATGTCGGTTTATGTTTACCTCTTAGGAGACGTGCTGCTTCAGTAGCAATACGACCCAAGGGGATTCCCGTAGCGTCAATGATTAACCATTTGCGCTCCTGGTCTTGTGCTTTCGCAAAAAACGTGGTCATAACTTTCCCTCCAATTAGCAGTTTTCTGTTAATTATCACTCACATGGGGCTCAATCATGCTTATGGTATGCCAGGGGCATGGGGCTCAATCATAGCCAAGGCATAAAAACTCATACTGCTATTTTATTTAGATTTAGATCCATTGTCAAGTATTTTCGTATTCGATATACGATATTCGTTATTTGATTCGATATTTGTTATTCGAACCACGAAACACGAACAACGAACCTCGATTAATAACCATCCGGCAAAAGGTCCTTAAAAACCTCAAATGGGCTTTCTCCCGTATAATTCACGTGAGCAAGCGTTAAGCCATTTGCCGGTGCAATCATTTTGGCCCGATTCCGTTCTTGACTAGCAATAATTTCTGGGATCTCTTGAGGGAGAATCCGACCTTTACCCACATCCATTAGTGTTCCAACAATAATTCGGGCCATGTGATATAAAAACCCATCCCCCACACAGGATACTATAATTAATCCATGATCTTTTTTGACAAGACAACGATAAATTGTCCGTTCAAACGTCTTACTAACCCCACCGGCTGCTGCGAAGGTTTTAAAATTATGTCGTCCCTCCAAAAAATTTGCTGCCACCTGCATCTTTGCCACATTTAATGGAATAGGCACATGAGATGCATAAAGGCGCGTAAATACATCTGGGATGGGATTGTTGTCCATCTGATAATCGTAGCGTTTCCACTTTGCTGACCACCGGGCATTAAAGTCATC
>PKWS01000111.1 GCA_003132105.1 Desulfosporosinus sp. | reverse complement strand
GCAGGAAAGTATATAAACGTAAGTTTATATACTTTCTGACTAGTATAAAGAAAAGGGAAAAGCGAAATCGTTCGCTTTTCCCTTTTTTGACTTCATCTGACTATAACGAAGAACGAACTTCTCCTAAAGGAGTTCGTTTGTCAGTTACTCAGAAACCTCAAACTCATCTTTACTTACTCCACAAACTGGGCAAACCCAATCCGCCGGGATGTCCTCAAAAGCAGTACCAGGTGCAACACCGGAGTCAGGATCTCCAACTTCAGGATCATAAATATAGCCACAAGCAGTACAAACGTACTTTTTCATAGAACCCCTCCTAATAATTAATTCAAATTGATATTAATTTTATCATTATTTCCAAACTATAGCAAATACATCCATAACCCACACTGAATCATTGAGCAAAGCGAGTTCGCAATCATCTCAACGATCCGTTATATAATGAAATACTGTATTTTGTTACAACATAGCGACGAAAATCCTCGACGCAATGGCAAGGCCCCGAATGATCGCAAAAACCCACCTCAAGTTTACCAACTAAATGGTGGTGCAAAATATATACATTAAGGTATAAGTGACTCGCCCGCTCGTTTACTTCTAAATAGTGGCGTGTGGCGAAATAGAAAAACACAAGCATGACCATACTCATAATTAACCCTCGCCCTGGCAAAAACCAAGCAAGAAACAAAATACATAACCCTAGGAATAAAAGAATGAGCATCCCAATCATTTTTTGAAATTTAGCTATTTTCCACTCGTTATAACGGCCAAGAAACTCATAGAATAACTGAGCCATACGTTCAGAGGGTACCGGTAGATTCTGATGCCCTATCGTTTTGAGTACGGGATGGCAAAGTATTCCCACCTTTATCCGTCCCTTCTTGCCAGCAGAAAAAGAAAAACTTGGCTGGCGCCAAGCCTTCAGGCGCCTGTGGAAGTCTCTGGTTGCACTATCCCACCCAAAACTTATACTTTCTGTCTTGGTATTATAAATTCCCTTGACTAATTAAACGGAAGAGATCGTCAAGATCACCTGCGTAATCAGTATGCTCCTCTGAGCCTACTGATCCAACGAAAAACATCTTCATTCCCAGTTCTCGACAGATTATGTCTTGCGTCTGCCCACTGACTAATAAACAGCTTTCTGGTTGAACTCCAACACTTTCAGCAACTTCTTTAAAAAATCCAAGTTGGGATTTAAAAAAATGAAAATTATCCAAGGCAGGAATAATCTTAAAATGTTCTGGCGTAAGCCCAGTCCAGCGCACATTTTCCTGCATGGCACTTAATGGTAGCACTGGATTGGAGGCAACAGCAGTTAAAAAGCCCTGTTGAATAGCATATTCAACCACTTTAGCCCCTTGAGGAATGGCCTGAACCAGACACCGTAATGCGGGGAAATCGGATTCATAAAACTCCTCGAAAATTGGTCGCATTGTGAGAAAGGAATGCCCCGTAGCTTTACTAAAGTCATCGTAGAACGTCTGCATATTTGTCTGCCCAGGTTTAGGATCACTTTCCGAAATTTCCAACGACTTTATCAGTTGTTTGGAAAACTTATCAGGTGAAATAAGATGCGCAAAGCGAGGGGCCAAGATTCCAAGGTAATTGCGCATGAAATCGGTCGTGTCAACATTTAGCAGCGTTCCATTAAGGTCAAAGAGAATGGCTTGGATCAAGATTGTTTCCTCCTAATCGAGGTCTTATACACAGAACGATTAAATGTTCTGTTCTGTCCTATATTATTCTCCTTTTTCTTACGATTTCCTCCTAGTGTTTGAGATGTTCCATTAAATTTATATTCCCTAATCTATAAAGTATGAAAAAGAAGGCCCCATGGGATAGTCGTCCCTTGAGGCTCATTAACAGTTCTCAGACAAGCGACGAACCACTCTGTTCACAATAGAGGTGCAGTACTGAGATAATCCCTCTCTATCAAGCTACAGACGCATTAGGAGGGCAGTTACGTTACTGTGCCTCCCCTTTCTTCTTAACGCGATTTCGCTAGGTTTCGGGCAACACATTGCCTTACAAGAGTTGCCATCGTTTCCACTAATGTTGTTATAAGAGTAGCTGTCGAAACCAGAGCTATGTGAATGGGAACAACAATATCTCTCTAAACAAAATTGAAATAAACTTGCAATCTAAGTTCAGTGGAATATAATAAATACTAGTTGGGGGTATAGCTCAGCTGGGAGAGCGCTAGATTCGCATTTTAGAGGCCAGCGGTTCGATCCCGCTTACCTCCACCATTCAAACGATCAATAGCAAGGGTTTCGGTAGTATTAATTCTACCGAAGCCCTTTTTCTTATATCTAACATTACTGAATATGGCTCAAGTCGTCTATAGCAGTCCCCCTGATATTATGCGTCTATGTTCTAATTTCCTCCTTTCCGTCGTAACAATGAATGGGGGGATGGAATGCAAAGAGTTCAATTCGATCCAGAAATCCTTTATGTTCAAAAAATATATTACTTCATGTTCTTAGCGACGTTTACAACGGTTGCCTGCGCAATCACCTTTTGGCTTTTGAACTTAGATTACGCTCTCTTTATTCTAGGAGTGGGCCTTAGCATTTCCTATATCGCTATGCTTAAGAAAAAGACCTTTGCCCCTCCTGCCAAGAATATTACCGCTCAAAGAATGGCTCATGAAATTTCACAAGACACCAGTCCTGTGTCAATTGCTCGTTTTGCATGCCAACTTTATTACTACTTTCATGAATCAACTCAAGCCATATCGTTACTGGAAAAATTCCTACCAAGCCATGATCCGTTGCTTTCCGCCACACTGGGAGACATACTTCTTAAAGAAGGCAAGGCGAAACGAGCACTCTATATTTTGCGCGATAATCCCTTTGCTTTAGTCGACCCACTTCTGCTTGCAACACAAGGTCATGTTCTTAAACACATCGGCAAAATCCCAGAAGCCGCAAAGATGTACGAACGGAGTTTACGCCTCGCTAAACAAAATGGTTTTCCTCATAGTGGAGCCCATTGGTTTACTCAAAAGCTCCTCACTCTTAGCTATATGGCCAGTATTCATCACACACTAGCTGATTGCTATTATCTTCTTGAAGATTTACCAAATGCCAAACGACAGTACCGAGCTGGAAACCTACTTCTTTTTGACCTCTCACTTTGGCGTCACTGCCCGCATGCAGCTATCTATAATGCAAGAAAAACAAATATATCTTCTTAGTTCACCAATCTTTCTTCTTTTAATCCATGGATTAGCTCCATATTCCAACAGGTTTCACAACGATGATTCTCTATAATAAGGATAAAGCCAGTATATATTTGCAAAATAGGACGATACTTAACTCAAGTTCTCGAATGGAGGGTGAAAAATGCTGTCAACTCATGGTGAAGATATTCTGGTATTTATACGAGATTTCGAGACATCCTCTCGTGACTATCTCCAATCCAAAGGTTTTAGTGAACATGAGACGACCAACGCCTATCTCGACTTACAATGGGATTTTCTCCATACGATTCTAAAACAGCAGGCAGAGACGAAACTTATAAATCCTCAACACCATATTCTTTGTTCTCAAAAACAAGCTATATGAATGAATAACCCCCAAACACTTTGCGTTCAGCGATTAGTGTTTGGGGGTATATTTTTACTATCCTCTTTTCACCTAAAAAAATGATGCCTTGTGCAAACGTTGATATCGCTGTAAGGCCCGAATGGCTGTCAGTGCCAATGCAATTAAAGGGTACGGCTCACAGCTATCTCATCACAATTGGGGAACTTGATACAATTAATACACTCTGTCCAAACTTTTTGTGGCATTTTGTCTTTACTGACCTCTTCGTAACCACAATATTTAAAGAATTCAGGCTGATAAGTCAATGCAAAAAGCTTCGAACAGCCCAGTTCCCGAGCTTCTTCTTCAAGTGCTTTAACTATCTGTGAACCGATCCCTCTTCGTTTATGTTCGCTAGAAACTGCCAATGCCCGTATTTCTGCTAAGTCACTCCAAAGGATATGGAGTGAAGCAACCCCCACCAATTGGGCATCTACTTCCGCTAGCAGGAACTCGCGTATATTTTCATATAGCATATTTCTTGATCGGGGAAGCATGAGTCCTTGTTCTGCATTACTATTAATCAACAACATCATCTCTTCAACATCTGATATACGAGCCTTACGCAATTTCATCTATTTTTCTCCTTTTATGGTTTGCATAATTATACAACATATATTATATTATTGCATCTTCTTTTTTTCCGAATCTATACACCCTGCCGGAACAGAAGCGATGATTGATTTACCCTGTTTGTTAAAGTTCACGAATAGCCTTCTGCATTAGTGAATGGTTCAAAAGAGTTCGACAATTAAGCTCATAAATTCCTTTGTCCTGCCAATTTTCTGGTAATGTCCAGATCGGGAACTTATCCATATCATTTAACCAACAATACCAACGCCGAAGGTCTTCCTCCATGCCAAGTGTAGTAAGCCAATGTACTCGGCCATCCCAAACTAATGAATTTCCCTGTGCATCTTTAGCACAGGCTAAAAGGAGACTCTTTTCTAACACACATGACAACAGAATACTTTGAGACGCTTTCAACAGCGGCTTTTCGAATATCGGGCATATGACACTTAATTGTCCATTGCCTTGAAAGAAATACCATTCTTCCAGTTCGAGCACTAAATTTTCACTACGTTCTTTAGGAAGCCAGGGCCAAGGCCAAGGACTTCCCCAGAGCGATTTGAAAACCCCTTCTCCCTGATGAAGCCATAAAGCAAGGAGATCTTGAGTGCGAAGTTTGCCCTCTTTCTCAAGGGATTCAAGGTAGTCAAGGATCTTCAGAATGACTGTACAAAATTCTGAATTAAGTGAGCCTGAAGCATCCACCCACCCCTGTTTTTGACACTTCGATATTTGTTCGCTATTCTTAAGCCACTTTACTTTGCTATTCAGTTCAAATTTCTTACCCTTACGACGCACTTCGGCAATCTCAAAATTTCCCCAAAGGAACGCAATGTGCTGGGGTTTTATTTCTATGCGGATGCGTCGACACGATAAACTATCAAAGAACGTGCTCACAATCCTTAGTTGTTGCTGAGCGACTGGATTTAAACTTTGTCCCCAGCGTTTGAAATCCGGACGTTCTTCCCCCAGGGCGTAGCGTGACTGGCTACTTTGATGTTCTTCCGGAATAAGGTATAAACTCGGTGTAAGTTTTTCACGCCAGTAAACTGCCCTAGCAGAGATATTTTCCCCTATCTTAGAAATTACATTTAAAAAAGCTGATGAAAAATTAGGAGCTACGAAATAAATCACAGTCTTAGCGCCATTACTAAGCCGATTCCCCCATAATACACCGGCTAGAAGGAATTCTTCTTCGTGCATAATAGAAGAGCTGGCAATGATACCGACTCTCAAAGTCGTCTCGCCGCCCATGAAATAGTCAAACAGTGGGGAGAGACGGTTTTCCTTTTTTTTGTCCTCTGGGCATTCTAGCATGTTCCTAGCTATAAATAAGTCAGGATGAGCTTCCCAGATCATGTTCCAGGTTATACTCACATTGAACCTCCCTTAGCTTTTCTCCATAAGCATGTTTACGCGCTAAGAGAGGATATCATGACACATTCGAATAAAACTAAGCCTTAGTTTACACAAAATTGCTTCACTAATTTTAAACAAAAAATCCCTCCGTTGTTACTCTATTTTGAACAACGGAGGGAAGTAAACAACCCTGTTTAATGTCCTACTAAAACTAGACCTATAACAATAAACCCAATAATAAAACGATATCCTACGAAAAGGCCAAAGTTGCTGGTTTTTAAATACCGTAGTAAAAACGAGATACTTAAAATACCAACAACAAACGCTGAAATAACGCCGACTGAAAAAGGTAGATTTATGGAAGCCATCGTCAGATGCCGAAGTTTCAGGACTCCTGCGCCCAAAATAATTGGCGTAGACATGAGGAAAGAAAAGCGGGCAGCATCTTCCCTAGTTACATTCAAAAAACGAGCAGTTGTCATTGTACTGCCAGAACGAGATACCCCAGGAATAATTGCCAAGGCTTGTGAAAGACCAATCCAAATCGAGTCTGCCATCGTCATTGTATTCATCTTACGAAGTTGAGGTTTTCTGTCTGCTAGATAAAGAAGGATCCCCATGGCAATCATCATAATTCCAATAAGCAAAGGGGCACGAAAAGTAGTCTCCGCCTTTTTCTCCAGGGCGAGGCCAAACAATCCACCAGGAATGGTTGCCACAACTAAGTACCAGAAAATACGCTTATCGTCTGACGCCTGACTCCGCAGGGCCGCTTTAACTAATCTGACCCAATCCTTCCAAAAATACAGGACCACCGCCAAAAGAGTACCCATGTGAAGAGCAACGTCAAATGTCAAACCTGGATCTTCCCAGCCAAAAAGCCANNCCCTTGTACGATACCTAAGATCAATGCATGTAATACTGTCACTTTTATCCTCCATCCAAAAAGATAGCTTAACTATACCACATGGGTCAAATAATTCAAATGCCCATTTGCAACTACTTGTTACGCCTCCTGCTGTTTTTCGGAGAGTCCGTGTAAAAAGACAGAGAGCGCCTGATTCACCTCTTCCTGCAAATCACCCTCACTTGAAACAAACCAGCGGATGAAATGTTGTACCATCATACCTTCCAAGCTTTCTGCTAAAAAGGCGGGGTCAAACTCACTGCTAATTTCGTGGTTTTGTTGCCCAACCGTTAAAATAGCCAAAAGGCCATAATGCAAACTCATGTCATAATCTGCCCCTTCGCGATTCCGTACAGTGACCCAGGCTATTTCCCGGTCTTTTACCATGAATTCAGTCCAATCATGGAGAAGGGTTCCCAAGCGCTGCCGCGTACCCAGACTGGTCTTTTGACGGCCATTGTTGATGAGATCCTGACATGTACGACGCGAAAACTCCAAAATAACGGCTTCTTTGGTGGGAAAGTAGTTGTAAAAGGTTCCTTTCCCCACGTCAGCATGTTCCGTAATCTGTTCCACAGAAGTGGCCGTATATCCCTGCATACGAAAAAGGTGCATTGCATTCGAGAAAATCTTTTCGCGAGTTTCTTTTTTCTTGCGCTCTCGTCGAGACAAATCAGTCACCTTAAATCCCCCTTAATACCAATATTAGAGAATGGATAATCCTCTATCTATCTATTCTCTAATATTGGTATTTTTCCTTCTTTTTTCCAGTGACTTTTACTTTTCTTTTAACAACGAATTCCGCCCTAGTTTCCAGACTGTCAGTATCCTCCATACCGCCCGCTCTAACTGTTCTTCCGCCTTCAGGAAGGCCTCGTCCAAGGTTGCCGGCCCTTCAGCAACACTGAAACAGCTTGCGACCCCCAAGTCCGCGAGAAAATCAGGAGAACCCTTCACAGATCCGGAAATAACAAGTACAGGGACAGAGTATTTCTTCGCTAGAGCCGAGACGCCTACCGGCACTTTACCGTAAGCCGTCTGGAAGTCTGTCCTTCCTTCACCCGTTAGAACCAAATCAGCGTGCTTAATTTTTTCATCAGCATTTGCCACCTCTAAGACCATTTGTGACCCAGGTCGTAATTTAGCCCCTAGGAAACCGACGACTCCTGCTCCAAGTCCTCCTGCTGCGCCCCCACCCGCTAACTCCAGCAAGTTTGTGCCTGCAACTCTGCTCAGTACTTCTCCAAACTTTAGCAAGGCCGTATCCAATACCCGGATAGCCTCTGGGTTTGCACCTTTTTGCGGGCCATAAACAACACTTGCGCCCTCTGGACCACAAAGCGGATTTTGAACATCACANNGCATCCAGTAACTTAACCCCTAAGGCGACAGCCATACCGGCTCCACCATCGTTCGTCGCACTTCCCCCGATTCCGAGGAGAATCTTCTTCACTCCTAGGTCCAATGCGTTCCTAATTAGCATACCGGTTCCTTGCGTAGACGTTACACGGGGGTTTCTTTCCTGATTATTTAAGAGGGTTAACCCAGAAGCCGCAGCCATTTCAATAATCGCGGTCTCACCCTCGTCAATAAGGGCATAAGCAGCCTCTATCGACCGCCCAAGCGGGTCTGTTACATCGATCTTGATTTTTTCTCCACGAACTGCGCAAAGTATCGCTTCCACAGTACCTTCTCCACCATCTGCCATCGGGATCATATCAATTACACTGTCCGGATAAACCCGTTGAACACCCCTACGCATAGCTAGTGCAACGTTTAAGGCATTTAAACAGCCCTTAAAAGAGTCTGGTGCAATGACAATTCTCATTATTATGCTACTCCTTAACAAGGTCTAAAACGACCATTAACCAACTTTCAATGGGTAGTCCTGAAATACTATGAGTACGCCACCCGAAACAAAAAACTCGCCCCAAAATAATGAAGAGCAAGCTTAATATGAGCAGATAACGCCAGAAAGCAGAATTCAATGTGTTCCACCTGACTAGCCTAATAAAGAAAACTTGGCTGAAGGAGAGAGTAAACTCTCTCCCAACAGATATTTGTTAGCTGTAATTTGGCGCTTCTTTGGTGATCGTCACATTGTGTGGGTGACTTTCTCGTAGACCTGCAGCGGTTATGCGAATGAACTGTGTTTGTGTTCTTAATGCCTCAATATTTGCAGTTCCAGAATACCCCATCCCTGCGCGCAGTCCACCGATCATTTGATAGATGGTTTCTGAAACGGGTCCTTTAAACGGGACACGTCCTTCAATGCCCTCTGGAACAAGTTTTTGATCTTTTTCTTGGAAATAGCGGTCGCGACTTCCTTCTTTCATAGCGCCGATTGAGCCCATCCCCCGGTACACTTTAAAACTCCGTCCCTGATAAATTTCCATTTCGCCCGGACTCTCTTCAGTCCCGGCGAAAAGACTTCCGATCATCACGATTTGAGCACCGGCTGCCAAAGCTTTGACGATGTCCCCAGAGAACTTAATTCCTCCATCAGCGATAATGGGAATGCCAGATTTGTCCGCTTCTTCCGCACAATTCATAATGGCTGTAATTTGAGGAACCCCGATACCTGCGACCACACGAGTCGTACAAATGGATCCCGGTCCAATTCCNNACTTTTATGGCATCTGCACCTGCCTCGATCAGATCACGAGTTGCTTCCGCAGTTGCCACATTGCCTGCAATAAGCTGCGTTTCAGGAAAACGTTCCTTTAAGACCCTCACCATTTCAAGAACCCCTTTGGAATGTCCATGAGCCGTATCCAGGACCAGCACATCAACACGGGCATTAACCAACGCTTCAGCACGCTGTAACGTATCAGGAGTGACACCGATGGCAGCACCTACCCTTAAACGACCGCTTTCGTCTTTGGCGGAATTCGGATATTGCCGTGTTTTTTCGATATCTTTAATGGTAATAAGTCCATTAAGCATCCCCTTAGAATCAACAATGGGTAACTTTTCGATCTTATAATGGCCTAATATCTTCTGAGCTTCTTCCAGCGTCGTACCAACAGGGGCAGTCACTAAATCTGTCTTGGTCATAACCTCACTTATCAAACGATCATAATTTGTCTCAAAGCGCAGATCCCGATTGGTTAATATCCCGACCAGCTTTCCTTCAACAGTAATGGGAACTCCTGAAATTCGATAGCGTCCCATGAGTTTTAAGGCTTCCTGGACACTGTCGTCCGGATGCAAAAAGATTGGATCCGTGATAACACCATGTTCCGATCGTTTTACCTTATCGACTTCTAATGCTTGCTGCTCGATGCTCATATTTTTATGAATAATCCCTATTCCGCCTTCTCTCGCAACGGAAATCGCCATCCGGGAATCTGTGACTGTGTCCATGCCGGCACTCATTAGCGGAATATTAAGTTTAATCCTTTTCGTTAAATATGTGCTCACATCAACATCTCGAGGAAGAATTTCGGATTTGGCAGGAACAATGAGGACATCATCGAATGTAAGTGCTGCTTCTTTGATAATACGATTGGAATGCATGATTAGCTCCCTTCCCAATAGTTTTCTAATTAGTATAACAGATATATTTGAAAAAGAATAGAGTTTGTTTTGTTGAACCCTTTGGGAGATCTATCCGATGGCTCCGCCACTAACACTCCCACTTCTTAAGTGGGAGATAAGTGGCGCTAAGC
>PKWS01000234.1 GCA_003132105.1 Desulfosporosinus sp. | reverse complement strand
TCAGGCAAAATACGTTCAAAACCTTGATAGTCTCCAATCATCAGGCTCGCCCGTTCCTTAGGATCGAAAACTTTTGCCGTTGGTTGCATCCCATGATCCGAAATAAAGAGTACGGATTCTGGTTCACAATCCCCCATTATTTCACCGAGGAAACGATCTAGCACTTGATAAGTTTGGAGTGTTACAGGTAAACAAGCAGGATGTTGGGTGAAATGTCCGAAAAGATCAAGGTCTGTAGTGTAAAAAAACAAAACATCAACAGGATATGACTTATATAATTGCTGAATCTTTTCTCTATACCACCCTAACTTACGAGCAAGGTGTTCTGGGTAATCCGCATAATAGTTTTGTTCCAGAATTTCCTGCAGCTTTTCTACGGGTGCCGAAGCAAAGGGTTCCCCAATTCCATAAGCGGAAATAGGCGGAGGTATTAAATCCTTCGGATATCCTTCAGTCAAAAGATCCTTTATACTGGCTGGAAACGTATAATCATTTCCTAACCTAGGTTTGCCGCTCCAAAAAAAACCATCAACGACCGGAGCTGGATAGGTATACAGCCCCTCAATCATTCCGAAACTTAAGCTTTGTTGGTTAAGTGTATTCCACAAATAATAGGGTGCTGTTAAACTAACCGGTTGATTAGCCTTTGGGTTGCTTAACCTCAAGTACTGAACCCCATGTTTTTCGGGTTTTAAGCCCATATAGAAAGATGTCCAAATATCACAAGAATAAAATAGACTTTGCACCCTACCATAGGCCCCTTGGCTGCACATCTTATCTAGGTTCGGCAGAATATCACGATGGTTTAAGATAATTTCGGGGTCTGCCGCATCAATTCCGAAAATTAATAATTTCAAAGTCGACAACTCCTTCTAGGCCTAGCCTTCTAACCGATTCCGCGATTATTTCCATCTTATTCCATTTCCTTAACAGGTGTGTTAACCATCTTCTTCTCCCACTCCCTTAAAAGAATAAAAGGAACTTGCTTCAGGCATAGTTTTAGAATTAAAACAAGAAAAAGCAGTAAAGATCGGATTTTGCTGTCATTATTGCCACCTTGATCCCAGGCGTAACATACACTGTAAGGATAACTTATGGCGCCGGCCGAGAAGGGGCCACTTTTTAATTAGGAGGACTAAATTATGAAAATTGTTATTCCCGTACTAAGTTTGGAAACAGGGGGGACACGCTTTATTTATCAGTTAGCCAATGAACTGGTGGATAAAGGACATAGCGTGGAAATTGTACTGCCTGAAAATGCCTCAGTGGCTTGGCCCCTACGAACAAAAATTACCCGGGTCAAAGAACTTACCCCAGATACAATACCGCCTGCTGATTTCTTTCTTCCGAATTTCTATCCCACTGTTTTTCCTGCATGGGAATCCAAAAAAGGCCGAGTCGTTCGACTTAGCCTTGGTTATGAGCCTTTATGGGTGACAGAAACCGAAAAAGCTCTGGCTTCTTACCTTATAGATGCCCCGATCATTTCCCTATCTCAATGGCATCGTCAATTAATTTTACAAGGAACAGGGCGGGACAGCACAGTAATACCTGGAGGTGTTGACTCCACGGTTTTTTTGCCCTACCCCAAAAAGTCCCTATCTACCGGACGCCTTTCGATCGCTTATATCCTTCGTTCCAAGGAACATGGCTATACTTGGAAAGGCACCGAAGACTTTTGGGAAGCCTGCCGGAATTTAGCTCAGTTAGTTCCTGACTTTGACGTCCAGGTTGTCGCTCCAGAGGGGGCAAATTACCCAGCACCCCTTCCCTATGAGATCGTGAAAGCCGACTCTGACACTGAGATGGCTCAATTCTATGCCCAGGCGGACATTTTCGTGTCCACCTCCTATTTCGAATCTTTTTCCATGCCACCCTTAGAAGCTATGGCCTGTGGTACTGCAGTTGTAACCACAGATAATGGCGGTAACCGCGATTTCACAAAAAACGGGGAGAACTGTTTACTTGTTCCCCCCAGCGATATCCAACTACTCACCCTAGCACTAGCTCGGCTATTAACGCAGGATAAGGAGAGGAATCAACTTGCACTAGCTGGCTTACAATTCGCCCAGCCTTGGACCTGGCGGCAAACAGCAGATAAAGTAGAAACCTTGCTCTTGAAGTTAGCCCGCACCTAGATTACATTTTTTTGCACCAACAACCTCAAGATGCTCAGCTTTTTCACTATCTTGCAGAATAACACGCTATCTGCCTCTGACTTCTGACTTCTGTTATCCTAGACTGCAATCCTTCCAAGCTAATAGGGCATCGATAGGCTCAGCGTCTTTACCATAGACCTGCACGAAAGCTAAATTTCTCTGATCGTGGAACTTACTGAAAATAACAACATTGTAACCAAGCTTTTGAAAATCTTCTACCTCCCATCCCGATCGATGCCGTTGAAAGCTTTCTCCCCCTAAACCATAATAATCAACTTCTATCTGTTGAAAAAAACCCCTTGGAGTAAAAACAATTACCCTTTTAGCGGCAATTTCCTCTACTTGACGCAGGACATGAAAGGCAACCTCTTTTTCAAAATGCTCTATTACATCAATCAAAGTTACACTATCCATGGAATTCGGCAGGAATATTTCGTTAAGGCGCTCTGCCATAAAATTGAGTTTGATAAACTGCTCACCCGACTTAGCATTCTCTAAGTATGGTCGATGAGCATCAACACCAATTTTTATAGGGCAAGAAAAGTCTTTAAGAGTCTCACCTACTCCGCAACCAATATCTAGGACCGTCCGGGAATCCGACAGGAGTTCATTAATTGTAACGAGGAAATCTTTATGATTTACGA
>PKWS01000015.1 GCA_003132105.1 Desulfosporosinus sp. | reverse complement strand
AACAAGGAAAACTAACATTTGAATAAGATCATTACTCGTCATTATAATTCCTCCGCTTTCATTAGAGTATAACCAAGATAGACCAAAAGACCGATGGCCACGATGCCACCTAAGATCATATCAGGCATTTATCTTCCCCCTTACTGAAATTATTGGTAAAAAAAATTATTTGCTTTTTGTATCGTGAAAGTAAAGTTTTATTAACTGTACTTTGTCCGGCAAATCACACCCTCTCAAATCAATTTCTTTGTTGGCCTTAGGGGCAGTCATTTGATAAACATTTTCTAGATGCGCTAACAATTTATCGATTAGCATTTCCTTACCAGTAGCAATCCTAACCCTTTCTATGATCACGAAAATGACAAGTAATGAAACACCTAAGATAACCCCCTCTAACAAGTGGTACAACATGATTTATTCTCCTTTGTCTTCCTCGTCTGTTGGATTACCTTTTTTTCATGCATAGTTTACCCCCTTCGGAACTTGTCATTCTAAGTGCACCCTTATTATAGATCTGTTGCCCATAAAAATAGTGTAGATTATACAGTGAAAACCATAAAGATAAAGTAAAGATTCTTCGGCTAAAACCTGACTATACTAATAAAAAGTAAAAATACTCATTAATGCTTATGGCAAAAAAAGACCGGCTTTAAAAAAGTCGGTCTTTTTACTATTTAGCAACATTGTTTTTTTCTTTCTTCCGTGGCTACTGAAATCAGTCCTATTTTTCAATAAAAGTTATGTTATTGCAAGTGTTCCTTATCATTTAAGTGCTCGTTCTTTCACCATCTGAGACAAGCCACCTTGCTTTACTGTATATTCGTTATATTAAACCAGTAATCAGTACTTTGAATACGGCGAATTAAAACTCCAATTCAAGTGACTGTTTTGGTCAGTCTACGTCTACCGATTAGAAGGAAATCCAATAGCAGATTACTTTGTCGGCAATAATGTTCTTCATTATTATAAACTGGTCGGAGTTTGCTTACTTTGTATCTATCTGATTTATGCCGCAAAAAGGAATTTGAAAAGTCAGTTGAGCGTAATTAGGGTGTTGATGAAATACAGATTAAGCTTGAAAGCTATTCTTCCTTACTTGATTTAGACGATGATATGGAGGAGTTCATTTCAAGCACTAAGAGTACTATTAATCCTTGTGATATAGCACAACCACGCACTCCACGTGCCCTATCCGCAGGAATATATATAGTCTTAAATAAACTTACAATGAAGTAACACCAACGTGCCTTGTGACGCTAAAAAGAATATATATTAAATATACGTTATTGTATCAATAGAAGAAGAGATTCCTTGATAAGGGATGCTCGCTACTTGTTCTTTTTGCGATTACAAATATCACGTATTAGAACACCAGTGCAACTTAAGGAGCAGGAAAAAGTCAAGGGAAACTGACCAAACGAATAAGCCGCTATCTCGTCCCAAACTGGTGCCGTCAGTGGAGGAAGAGGGAGTGCTATGAATAAATATAATCGCGGGTCCAAGGTAGGCGATTGTTCGGGCCTTTACTGAACAAAAACTGGTGCAGGTCAATGTTCCCGCTGTTAAATGAAGCGGCGCAAGAACTAAGATAGAGGCGCCACATCCGGATAAAGGATTCATCTTTACTTTCCCGGATTAGAGGCAATGCCTGCTCAAAGTTCAGTGCCCAATTTTCCAATGTGCGTGTATAGTGATTTCTCAGGCTTTCGGCATCAAGTAAATAGAAGCCGCGACTTTCCATCTGCTTGATTAGTTCAGAGACAGTTGGGATATAGCTCCCGGGGAAAATGTACTTATTGATCCAGGAATTCGTTCCACTTCCATCCATACCTGTGATCGCATGGAGCAAGGAAATTCCCTCTTCCTTAAGTAACCCCTGAACTACAGCGAAATATCCCTTAAGATGCTCTTTTCCGACATGTTCAAGCATTCCCACGCTGACTACTCGGTCAAATACCTGACCTTTAACTTCACGGTAATCCAACAATTGCACGTCCACTAAATCGTTTAAATTTTCATGATCGATTCTGGCCAAGACTTTGTCATACTGCTCCTGGCTGAGCGTAATCCCCAATGCCCTAACATGATATTTTCGGGCAGCAGCAATAATCAATTCCCCCCAGCCACAGCCGATATCCAGCAAGCTCTGCCCTTCCTGAAGATTGAGCTTGCGCAGGATATGTTCCACTTTATTTTTCTGTGCCTGAACTAAAGTATCCTCTGGGGATTTGAAATAAGCGCAAGAATAGGTTAGCGTTTCATCAAGCCATAAACGGTAAAAATCATTCCCAATATCATAATGAAACTGGGTATTTTCCTTGCTTTTTTTAATGCCATTGGAAATAAATTTAACCACCTTCAAATATGTAGGGCTTTGATATAAAAAGCTGTCTGTGTTTTTAAACATAGAATCTAAGACATCTCGGATATTGCCCTCGATTTCAATTCTGCCGTGCATATACGCTTCGCCAAAAGCCAGGGAAGGGTCACTAATGATCTCCAACTTGGGAATAGGTTCACGCAAAATGATCCGGAATTTCGGGTCTTTTTTGCCAAACTTCTCCACATCCCCGTCCCAAAATTTCACCAGGCAAGGATCCGAAAATAAGTTTTTAAACAAATTTCTATAGAAGATCTTATCTACTTCCATAAGTTGTTCCACCTTTCTCGACACATTTTATATATCACTTGCGTGTAAGTCTTTCAAAATATTTGGAAGGGCAACGATTAATGTGCTGGCTCAATACGGATAACAGGGCACCTAACGAAGTACACGAAAGCGCCATCCATTTGTAGTCAATATTTTTCATTTTTCGGTTTCCTTGTCTTCTACTTTAACATAATAGGCGTTTTCAGCCATCTTGTGTAAAATTCGTTCAACCCATAGACTCTCTTCTTCTGATAAACCAGAAGTTATAACATTTTCCCAATCTTTAGCAGCGCCTTGAATTGTAGGAATGACATCTAACGCTTTTGGGGTCAGAAAAATCCTATAAGCTCGTTTATCCCTCAAGTCAATATCTCTTACAAGATAACCTTCATCT
>PKWS01000430.1 GCA_003132105.1 Desulfosporosinus sp. | reverse complement strand
TTATTTTTTTGAATGTGCCTATGAGTTAGAAGCGGAGGAATAAAAGGATGATAAAGGAACTTATAGTTGTGGAAGGAAAAAATGACGCCCATGCGGTACGACAGGCCCTCGGGGAAGTCGATATCATTTGGACGGAGGGTTATGGGCTAACCAAGAAAAAGTTAGACTACATTGCAGAAATGGCAAAACGTCATGGGGTGATTGTTTTTACGGATCCGGATACGGTGGGAGAGCAGATCAGAAACCGTATCCGGACGCATGTTCCTCAGGCAAAACACGCTTACTTAAACAGGAAGGCAGCTACCAAACTGGGAGATATTGGGGTGGAAAATGCTGCCTTACACGAAATTAGCCGCGCCTTTGCACATATTCAACAAGAGCAGGGGACTCTTGCTGAAAATTTTACGATAGAGGATTTATTTTCAGTGGGTCTTGTGGGGTCAATGCGAGCGAGTGAATACAGGTTAGCACTTGGGAGCAAGCTGGGGATCGGGGATACCAATGCTAAACAGTTCCTTCATCGGTTAAACCGTTTTGGTATATCTCGCGAGTTGTTTTTTCAAGCGATAGAGGAGGTTAGGCATGGAGAGCGCAGCTGAATACACGCAACGTCTTATAAGAAGTGGGGCACGCGCTCATAAATCTATGGGTCAAGTTTTTCTCATGAGTGACGAAGTGATCGACTGCATTGTTTCAGCTAGTACGTTACAGCCGGATGTCCCACTCGTTGAAATTGGGCCGGGTCTTGGTGTGTTAACCCGGGTTATTGTCCCAAGGGTGCAGAAGATGTGGGCGGTTGAGTTAGATNNTTAAAACTGGATCTGTTTGAACTATGGGGAGACAAGAAAGGGTATTTGATAGGGAATTTGCCGTACTATATCACAAGCCCACTGATCATGCATTTTCTTGAGCAAGCAGATCGATTAAGTGGGATGACGATTATGGTGCAAAAAGAAGTGGCTAATCGGATTGCAGCGCCACCAGGAAGTAAGACTTACGGTATTTTATCCATCGCGGTTCAGATTTCAGCCCAAGTCACTAAAGTAATGGATGTTTCACCTAGTGCATTTTGGCCCGCTCCAAAAGTCACTTCTGCCGTTATTAGACTAGACCTTCGCCCTTACCCGGGATTTGACGTGGACAAAAGGGACTTTTTCCGAGTGGTCAAAGCAGCCTTTAGCCAGCGNNTTAGGGCTTAAAAAGGAAGAAGTTATCGAACGCATGCAAGGCGCAGGGATCTCGGATGGGCGGCGAGCAGAATCGTTAAGTATTGAAGAATTTCAGGTGCTTACAAAAGCTTTCCAAGTATAAAGAAAATTATTGTTTTATTAGCATAAAAGACGAGAAATTTCCAAACCATTAGGAAGTCTAAACATAACATAAAGAAAGCGTTTAGGGTTAGGACGTTTATGCTTAACGGTAGGTGAGCCTAGGCTTGAAAGGACAGGAATTTTTAATTCTTGCCCTTTATTTTACTAGTCAGAAAGTATAACTTAAGTTATATACTTTCTTGCTGCATAAGTGCAACTAAGGCGACGACACAGGACGTGTCTAGTGTCGAATGCGCCTGGATGGCGTTGGCATTCGACCGGCCGCCTTCGCTAGGGCTTGGCGCCAGCCAAGTTTTCTTTATTAGTACTATTATTATATTGGTTACTTCCTCATAAACTTCGAAACTTGTGCTCTTAGGATTTAACCTAGAGGAGGATACCTGGGATGATGACATGCTGTTCATAGAACATGTCTTGTGACTTTAGAGACTGCTCCCAACAATGAAGAAGATCAAAACGCCGTTCCAGGTGGTAGCCCATTAAATTGTGTTTGCCTAGTGATCTAGTCGGAGACTCATTCTGGATTAATGCTAATCCCATGAGGCAATCCCCAATGATGGTCTCGGCAATCAGACGAGCATGACGCCGATGCTTTCTCGGAGAGTGAAGTGATTCATGAGGGATGGATGTGGCCACTTTGATGATTAGGTCCATTTCCTTAGCCCAGTACAAGGTAAGTGGGGGAATCGCAATGGCTTCGAGAGGAAGTGAATGCAGCGCGCGTTGGGAAAGCGCGTGAGGCCCGTGTGTAGGAGTTGCAAGACCCAGACTTTTGAAGAGATCAAGTTCGAGGTTGAGCTTTGACCGAAATTTTAAGACGAGATTGGCAAGTTTATGACGATGAGGAATGTAGGGATAACAATTTGTTAAGGCTACATCAATCCCTGATTCAACCGAGGAGACTAGAGTAAGGAGATTTTGATAGATATCCCCGGACATATCTCCATCGACAAAGAGTGCTCCATTGGCCCCTATATGACGCGCATAGACCGCTCCGATCGCTCGGGGTATATCAATTCCTAAGGGGTCCGAAAAAAAAAGGATATGAATCCGAGTATCTGGGATTGAGCGAGCAAGTTCGAATGTCTGGTCCGTGCAACCGTTGAGAACCAGAATGATGTAACTGACGGGAAGGCGTAAAATGGTGGTTAAAGTTGCCAAGATGCTCTTTTCTTCATTTTTGGCTGGAATGACTACCGCGAACATCTTTGAGCACCTCCTTTTAATCATAACTTGCTATACTATATGCCGTTTGAAAAGGTTCGACATAGTATATAGGGATATAGGAAACTTACTTC
>PKWS01000330.1:9427-10715 GCA_003132105.1 Desulfosporosinus sp. | reverse complement strand
GAGAAGTATTCATGAGTTTTACTAGATAAGTCTTGTTTCCCTAGGTATTAAACTCTGTAACCATTTCTACTTTTATGATAAAGCCTTTATGTGAACGAAAAAAAATTTTACTGTCTAAGCGTTGTTCTAATTTCCCTAGAGATTCAGTTATTGCGAAAGTACCTTGTGTAGTGTATATTACTGTTTACGGCTTCTTATGGTTATTAAAATAATATTATGAGGATTTACAAAAATAAAGTTGTTACTTAACTGAACAGCTAATTTTTTCATTCGATGGCTATGAAAGTAGACTACAAGCTTCTTTCATTGCAAATTGTTAAGTTGACAATCCTCGAGAAAAAAGAGCTGATCCTTAGTTTGAACTCAAATAATTTGTAATCATCTTTCCAAGTTCACTTGGACGAAAAGGTTTAGCTATGAAATCAATCGCACCGAGGGCTAACGCTTTACGGACGACATTACCTTGGGCAACGGCACTACACATAATAACCTTGGCTGTTGGGTCAAAAGAAAGGATTTCCATGAGTGCAGACAATCCATCAAGTTCTGGCATAGTAATATCCAGAATCGTGAGTGTTGGCGTATTTGCTTTATAAAGCTCAATCGCTTCAAAACCGTTCTTTGCTTCCAAGATGTCAGTGTGACCTAAGCGGATTAAAACCTGACGAATCATCATACGGACAAAACTCGCATCATCGACGACCAGAACTTTACAAATCATTTAATAGATTCCCCTCAATTTTTTAATAAACGATGCCGACACCCCTACCTTTCCCTTTCCAATAAAATATATTTCTATTCTATTCCTTAGCTTACAGATATAGGATGATTATATCACTGTAGAATACCAATAGTCAATATTGATCATACCGATAGTAACTTCAAGCCCCGTTCTAAATACCATATAGTGAAATCGAAAGGGGCTATAAAGATGGTGTTTAAATATTTGGGTCAACGAATCAGAGAAGAGAGAACTAAGTATAGACTTACGCAGGAACAACTTGCAGAGGCTGCGGAAGTTAATGAGTCATACGTAGGTCAGGTAGAGCGAGGAGAGAAGAACCCTAGCTTAGAGACAGTAGTAAGTATAGCAAATTCCTTAGGGGTGACACTCGATTACCTCCTTCATGAAGAAGTTAACGTTGAACCCAACAGTTTAATAAATGAGCTAATATCCATAACCAAGGATAAAGATCCTGATGAGCTTAGGCTGATGCTAAACATCTGTAGAATGATCAGCGAATACTCAAGCAAACTTAGGAAAGAATAAATTAATGGAGACTGTCAC
>PKWS01000330.1:8092-9395 GCA_003132105.1 Desulfosporosinus sp. | reverse complement strand
GGGGGGGGTAGGAGGTATATACTGAATTTTGTCGAATAGAAAAGTGATTTGGTAAAATTGTGAAAGATGTTCATATCTTATCCCGATGGTAAATAATATTAAACATTCTATATCTAAGGGAATGTAAGAAGGGGGCAGCGAGTTGGTCATAAAATTCTTGCCACCCTGGACAATCCTACAACAGATTTTGTTGATAGGCTCAGGTTTCGTGATAGTTTGGGCTTTCCTAAGTTATGATTTCTTAGAATTCATGGGGATTCGCCAGATCTTAGAATTTGGGGAGAAAGAGGATTTTACTCATCCTAAGAAAATTACTAAAAAAGGGCTTCTAGGCATAGTTCGCCACCCTATGTATTTGTCTACAATAGTATTTATGTGGAGCCTGAATTCTACATGGGCGGACATTCTAGCACATTTCGTTCTAACCATTTACATATTAATTGGAATTAGGCTAGAGGAACGGAAGCTCGTTAAACAACTTGGTTCAGCGTACATCGAGTATCAAAAGGACGTACCTTCATTAATCCCGTTTACCAAAAAGTGAATTGTACAACGCACTCAAAGTAGCAAATTGGTAAAGGGACTTGAGGGAGTATTCGTGGATAAAGAAATGATGGGTATGTGTGGGGTTTATTGTGGGATTTGTGACTGGAGATAAGAAAAAATTGCCTTCGATGCCAGAAATCGAGCAGTAAGATGTTTTGGGGAGAATGTTCGGTGGCAAAATGCGTTTGATGATCCGGAACATGGGGATAACGGAGAACGTTTGCATAATCTAAAGGCTTTGGGCAAAGGGNNTTAAAGGACATCCATATCCAGGGGGCGAATAAGGAGGAGACGTCAGTAGTAATACTAATAGAAACAAGGCGGAAGTTCAGATACTTTTAGCCTTGTTTTTCTGTTAAGCGGGATTTATTTAAAACAATAAGATTTGGATTTCACAGAAATAGTTAGCAATAAGGAAAAGTGAAAAAGCAGGGAAAGCTTGCGAAGTATTTTGTATCTGTTAGATAAAGTGAATCATAAATTTTCGATTTTGATGGCACAATTCATCTTAAGGAAACCCCCCGCATCTTCTTGCGGGTCCTAAGTCAAGACAAAGGGATGCGTAAAAAGATGCGTAATTTTTATATTTCAATGTCTTGGGTATATTTATTGTATCGTTTTGGATTATGTCGTCAATTAGGGATTAAGCGAGTTTTAAGTGGAATAGTAAAACTGATGAGTGGGATGCTGATTCCGCTCATGAAGTTAAATTAACTTTTTGAGCAATTAGGTATGTAAGGGTAAAAATTTAGGGAGG
>PKWS01000330.1:0-8040 GCA_003132105.1 Desulfosporosinus sp. | reverse complement strand
CGCAGAGACTGACCCAACCACTACTGCGCATCGGCGACAAAGGAGACGGCAAGTACGAGCACATTAGTTGGGATGAAGTGATCCAAGTTATTACTGCCCGTTGGAAGGGAATTATGGCTCAATTTGGCACGGAAGCAATTTTGCCGTATTCTTATGCAGGGACCATGGGTGCAGTCCAACGCAATTGTGGGGAGGGGTTTTTCCACCGCTTGGGAGCGTCAAGATTGGCTCGCACTATTTGTGCCGCTTCTAAGGGCTACGGTTGGGAGTCTGTGATGGGGGATACCCTAGCGCCTCACCCTGATGAAGTTAAGAAAAGCGATTTTATACTCTTGTGGGGTACGAATGCCCTAGCGACTAACATTCATTTACTACATAATGTTCGTGAAGCGAAAAAAAGGGGTGCCTCTGTTTGGCTGATTGACACGTATGAAAATCCTACGGCGCAGATGGTTGATCAGGTCGTATTAGTACGGCCGGGGAGTGATGGCGCCTTGGCTCTCGGCATCATGCACATCCTGGTTCGCGAAGGATGGATAGATCAAGAGTTTATGGACAGGTATGTCCAGGGATTTGAACAGCTTCGAACGGAAGTTTTGCCCGATTACCTACCGGCTAAGGTGAGTCAAATTACAGGGATTGAAGTAAAGTTACTCGAAGAAATGGCGGTTCGTTACGGCAAAGCCCGTGCACCTTTTATTGCCTTGGGATCGGGGCTTTGTCGTTATGGCAACGGGGCAATGACGGTTCGCACTATTACCTGTCTTCCAGCACTGGTCGGAGCTTGGGGCAAGCCGGGAGGTGGGTTGCTCGCCAGTATTACTACAGGTAAGGCATTTCATACGGATCGAGTTACGCGCGAAGATTTATTAAAAGAGCCAACTCGAGTCGTGAATATGAATCAGCTCGGCTACGCGCTGACGGAATTATCAAATCCGCCGATCATGAGCTTGTATGTATACCACTCCAACCCGGCCGTCGTAGCCCCTGACCAAACGATGATCATTAAGGGACTTATGCGGGAGGACCTATTTACAGTCGTTCATGAACGATTTATGACGGATACGGCCCGTTATGCCGACATCATCTTGCCAGCTACAAGCTCATTAGAACACTCGGATATCTACCGCTCCTATGGCCATTATGGCATACAGAGAGCGGCTGCGGTTATTCCACCAGTAGGGGGGTCTAAATCTAACTGGGAAGTTTTCCAGTTGCTCGCCCAGGCAATGGGTTTTGATGAGCCCTTCTTTAATCAAAATGCCGATGACCTTATTCAACAACTGATTGACCCACCGGCGCCTTGGCTTGAGAGCGTTGATCTGGCGAAACTTCGGGCAGGTCGTCCCGTAGAGCTCACCCTGCCCGATAATTACAAAACAACCTTCCTTACTCCATCTGGTAAAATTGAACTATATAATCCCATGGAGTTTGAGCCGTTGCCGCACTATTTCGAACCATACGGGGATGACGCTCCATTCTATCTCATGAGTACACCGAGTTTGTATTCGCTGAATTCTTCCTTCAATGAACGCCCCGATTTACTAAGTAAAAAGGAAGCGGCTTATCTCCAAATGAACATCAAAGATGCTGAGGCCAAGAATTTGCTAGATGGACAAAAAGTGGTCGCCTTCAACGAGCGTGGCGAGGTGCAGTTTATTCTCAAGCTAACGACTAAAGTTCCCGTAGGAGTCGTCGTTACCGAGGGTCTTTTTTGCAACGAACATGCGCTGGGGGAACATACTGTTAATGCCCTTACTTCTCAGCGACTAACCGATAGAGCAGCAGGAAGTACTCTATATGATGTGAAAGTGGATGTCAGATCGGGAAGTTAGACACAGGCGTTTTCTTATTGCATAACCCATATGGCTGTTAAACGAGACCAGGGAAAAACAGTGATCTTGGCCGGTACACAAATCATTGCAATCTGCTGGATTTATGCGCCGTTGCAGTACCGTCGACAAAGCTGCAGAGAACCTTCCTTTCGGCATCACATTTTTTGCGCTTGCTGAGAACGAGGATTTGCTTTGCGGATCCGCAGCAGCTTTTAATCAATTAGGGATAACAGGGAGGTAAATTTTAAGTAATTTCCGGTGGAACATACTTGTGAGTCGTCATTTATTGTCGTTCTGCGTTGGGCTTCCATCATCATTCCATAACTAACCTTGGACAGCTTAAGGAAACGCAGCTTATGAGAACAAGGTATTAAATATTACCTATTAAAACAACGTAAACTGTGCATACTAATGAAAAATCACCTGTGAGGTAAAGTATGCAAATCACTTTAAATATCCCCGGATTGTTTCAGTTACTAATGCTTTTTCTTGCCTTGCTATTCCTCGTTTATCTATTATTAAAACGTTTTGCCAAACTGATTTTGCGTAAAGTCATAGGGAAAATCACGGGTACAGCTACTATTAGACTACTTTCAGACAAATATACCCAGAATATTGCGGAGTTGTGGCCTTCGTTGAATCGCTTTTCAGTTTTGAATATATTAGAAACAAGTCTTCGTGCTCAAGATGGGAAGATAATCACGCGACCCTTAGGGACTCCTAAGCATTTCCTTGATTTTGAAAACCTAATGTTTGCCCCTCACTTGAGGACTAGTTTTTCCCTCCAGGAAAGTGTTAAGGTAGACATGCAGGTAACAATAGGGCCAAACGCCGCCAAGCCGCTTACCATAGGCATCCCACTGATGATTAGTGGAATGGCCTACGGTTTAGCACTTAGTGAAATAGCTGGGTAGATATCTTGTAAGGTCGAACGAATCATGAGTATAGGTGGTAACCTGCTTGATTATGGTCGGAAGATCCTAGTTAGGTAATCAGCGATCTATATTGGTGTTAGGTAGATCATTACGTGCTCTTATATATATACCCTTAAAAGTCGCTATAAATTTCATAGCGGCTTATTTATTTGTAATAAATTACTTACACAAATAGAAAAGCTATTGCCATAATGGCATAGGCTGACAAAAGCTGAGCTCCTTCTAGCCAGTTAGAGCGGCCATCCATGCTAATCATTGCGGTAATTACAGTAGCCATGATGATGACTACAAGTTCATAGCTGGTAAATATCAGGTCAAGTGGTTTACCTATAAAGTAGCCCAAAAATATCAGCAGGGGGGCAACAAAGAGCGCAATCTGAGTGCTGGAACCGATAGCGATTTCCAGACTGATTTCCATTTTGTTTCTCAAGGCCATCATGACACTGGTGGAATGCTCGGCCGCATTGCCAATGATTGGGATCACGATGACTCCGATGAAAAGTTCACTGATACCTAGCGTTTTAACTACAGGTTCGATTCCTGCCACAAGAAATTCACTCTCGATGACAACGAAAAAGGTGACGAAAAATAAAATCAACAAGGCTTTAAGTTTCGACCAGTTTGGAGTTTCTGAATGTTCTTGACTCGGACGGAAAACATCCTTGTGAGTATGAAGAGAAAAAATTAAACTGAGTACATAAACGAGCATTAAGACAGCGGCAACTCCTAGGCTTAAGGGCTCTGTAGCTAGATTGGCGTGTGTTTGAAGAAAGACTGCGGGAATGATCAATCCTGTAACAGCCATAAGCAGCATTGAAGTATGCATACCAGCTGCCGCCCTATTGAATTTCTGAGTCTTATACTTAAAACCGCCAAGGAGCATGCTTAGGCCTAAGACCAAGAGAAGATTGCCGATGATAGATCCAGTTATGGATGCCTTGACTACTTCGTAAAGGCCCGCTCTTAGGGCGAAAATTGTGATGATGAGTTCTGCGGCGTTACCAAAGGTAGCATTAAGCAAGCCTCCAACACTTGGACCGACATAGATGGCTATTTCTTCAGTGGCTTTGCCCATATAGCCAGCAAGAGGGATTATGCTTAGACCAGCAGCAACAAATAGTAAGACGGGCGAGTAATCCGATAGTTGCAGAAAAATGCTGACGGGAATAGCCAAAAGTAATAAATCAAGAAACTTCATCAGTTCTTCCTCCTCGGACTCTTGTAAAATCGTTCTATACAATTAAAATCTATTTGAGTGGGTGTGTCAAATAACAAAGAACGAAAAAAACCATGGGACTTGCTATGGGACATAGTATAAGCCAGNNAGCTGTAGGCGTAGCATTAGCTATGCTTAAATCCTGATCAACTTTTTGTAAACCACTTAGAACAGTGTTCATCGCTGTGAGCCGATTTTGGACATCAGTTACTAGCTTTTGCAGATCGGCAGTTACAGCATCGTTATTCTTGGCTTGTCTATCTGTTTTGAGTTGTGCCCAATCTGCAGCAGTTGTTTGGGAAAGAGTTTCTAAATTAGCAATTGAATCCTGAAGCGGTATCATATCAGTGAGAGCAGCAAGCAGAGCTGTATAATTTTTACTCGCTCTGTCAGCTTTTATTTTGGTTCTAATTTCTTCTCTTACTGAATGAATGCTCGCCCTTACTGTCTTCTCCTGAGCCTGGAGAGCCCTAATTGGTGCCATGTCAGCTTGAGTAGTCTGTGACATCTTCAATTGATCAATTTCTTTTTGAAGTCTCGCTTTTTCCTTATCCGCACGTTCTTGTGGAGTTAACTTAGCTCCACCCGATAATGCCCCAGTATTGGCTGGTGCAGTAACGGAAGTAGATGAATCGGCAGCTAATGCAGGAATAGACATAGGTAAGATTAAGCAAAATGCTAGAGCTACAATTAAGTATTTTTTCTTACTCAAAGAAAAGAACCCCTTTCTATTTTTAATCCAATTAAAAGCATTTGCCGAATGGATGGGTCATCATCGACAACCAGAAGACGGAAGGGGTTAGAGGTCATATTAGTTCACTCCTCGTTCTTATAATGAAGCACAGGGTCCTACGGCACATTTACCGCAAATATCACATAACCCTAAGTCCGGAAATCGCTTGTCGACTTCTAGCAAATGAGCATAACATTTATGCTTGTCCAGACCTTGAAGCGTCAAAGCCCCAGTTGGGCAGTTGTTGACACAAAACTGACATTTGGAATCTCTAATATAGAGACAGTTTTCTAGTGTAGGTCGCGGAGTGGGTGGAATTTCAGCAGAAATGACAGTGCTACCAAAACGACCGGCGCAGCCGTAAGGGGTAATTAACATATGATTAATTCCGAATGTACCTAACCCGGCAATAAAACCCACGCTCTTATTAGACCAAGGCGCCGTAAGATCTTGTTCATTAAAATTATGAGTAGCTGGTTGAGTAACCACATTTATGCCAAGGGCAGTTAATTCTCTCTTTAGTTCGGTACTAATTGTCGCGATTAGTTTATTTGTTTCTACATAAGCAACGGCCCATTCTCTAGCAATCTGGGGACTTTCTCGATTAACAGTTATGACAGTCTTGGAAAACGGCAAGAAGAAGGATATAACCGTTTGCGCATCCGGGAGGATTTCGGTTGGATGCAGATGATGAGGACCAACGATTTTCTTCATTTGGTCAAACAACGGGTCTTGGGCCGAGGCGAACCCGACAAGTGGTTTGCGGTATTGGGTAATGGTGCCTGCCTTTTCAGTTTGGCGATTGATTAATTCTATAACTCTTTCAGCTATGCTTAGCAATCGCTCCGTCTCCTACCTTTTGCTAGAATTCTTACTTGCATTTTAGCATGTCTTGCCTAAAATAACAGCGCTTTTTCGTAACAGGAGCATGAGGCATTTATTTATATGCTAAATCATCTTTATGAGAATGAATTTGCCAGCCGTAATTTCAACTTGGAAGATAGGGCAGTAATAAAAGATATATAACAGTGGCTATTGAGTGATTAAGTGATAGAAAAGCCTATCCTGAAACAGGATAGGCTTTTGTATGGTGAATACCAACGTTAAACCAGTGCTTATGATGTTAATGGCTGACGGTTGTAAAACCGCCAGCAGTAATCCCGTATCATGGTGTTCCCATGATTCTTAGGGCTTAAGCCACTCGATGGCCTTTGGAGAACACACATCAACGCATTTTAAACAAGTTAGGCAGTTTTTATCAATTGTTCCGCCTTTTGGACCAATAGCGCCTTCTAATACTTCCGGTTGGGGGCACACATTTGTGCACGCTTTACAGTCCGTGCATTTTGTTGTGACTTTAAGTTGTGGCTTACCCAGAGCTACCCCGATCGCACCCCAGGGACATACATAATTACACCATGTCCGGCCACCTTTCCAGAAACCCAAGAGAAAAATAAGAGGAAAAGCTACTCCAAAAGGACAAATAATCCAGAGTATCCAAAACTTCGAAAAGGCAGCCGCCCAATACGTCTGTGTCATGGATTCAGGAAGTCCCATTTTCCATGGACTGAAGGTCATGAGAAAAATACCTACAAAAAGTAATAAAAAAACTTTACGCAAATGATGGCTCTTAAGAATTTTTCCCGCTCGATTGACAGGATTAATTCCATCCGTAATAAAACTGGTAGGACAATACTGCCCGCAATAATGCCGTCCAAANNCATAAGAATGAACAAAACGAGGAATATCAAGGTTGAGAGAGATTTGGATGGTGATGTGATATGATTCTAGGTATCAGAAAGAATTGAGGAGGAGAACGTTGAATCGACAAATGAACTATCTGTGGTTGGGCCTGATGGTCTTGGCAGGGACATTTAGCGCTATATATCTGGGAAGTGCTCTTTATCCGGGTCAGATTAATCCTGCTGCCCTGCGGTACTTTTCCATAGAACAAGCACATAGTGCCCGAGCCTATAGCTTGGTGCCCAGGGTATTATTTATTACGAGTTTTATTCTGCAGGCGACCGCTCTGGGTTGGTTAGTATTCAGTCGCAAAGGTGCAGCGATCGCGCGGTGGTTAGAAGAAAGAAGTCGTGGTCACTATTGGAAGAGTATTTTGGTGTATTTTTTCCTCCTCTGGTTTTTTCTGCGCTTACTAAGATTGCCTTTTACTCTATTTGGAAACTATTATTGGCAACAGGCCTGGGGTTTTTCTACCCAATCCTTGGCTTCTTGGTGGATGGATTATGCCAAAAGCGCAGCGTTAGATCTATTCTTATCAACGTTGAGTGTAATACTGTTCTTTTTAGTCCTTAAGCACTGGCCCAAAATATGGTGGGTTATCGGGGCTACGCTTTTTGCCATTTGGCTTGTGGTTCAAAATTTTCTCTGGCCGCTTATCGTATCCCCTCTGTTTAATCACTTTGAGCCAGTTAAAGATCCTGCCGTAGTAAACATGGTTAAGGACTTAGCATATAAGGCGGGAATTCAGGTTGATGGAGTGCTCGTGATGGACGCTAGCCGGCGCACTACGATGGCGAATGCCTACTTCATGGGGTTAGGAACAACAAAGCAGATCGTCATTTATGACAACCTGCTTAAGAATTATCCTCTGGATGAGGTAAGGGCGGTTTTAGCCCACGAAATGGGACACTGGCAGAAGGGACATATTATTCGGGGGCTAAGCTTAGGAGTAATAGGAGATTTCTTGGTTTGGGGCTTACTAGCTCTATACTTGCGCAAGTTTAGACCCACATCCGGACATTATCGTCCACAGTTGTGGGCGGGTTTGCAGCTTTTTCTTTTGCTTATTTTGATGGTGACAAACCCACTCCAGAACTATATTTCACGGGAAATGGAGAAGGAGGCAGACCAGGTTTCTTTGGAATTAACTGGGAATCCTTCGGCAGTGGTGCGTTTACAAATTGATTTGGCCACTAAAAACCTGTCTGATGTGTCACCACCGGAGTTCATTGTTTGGTTTGGATATACTCATCCGACGGTCTTAAACAGAATTGAGGCGATGGGGGATTACTGATTTGAGGCTATTTCTCCCAACGTTGCCTCAACTTGCTTCGTCACTCCATCACGAATATAGGTTATGGCTACTTTGTCCCCAACATTATTTTTATAGATTTCACGAATAAGATCTGAAGCATTTTGTACTAGGCCATTGTTAATCTTGGTGATAACATCCCCCTTCACAATCCCAGCCTTGGCGGCCGGACCATTCTGTGACACTCCTGCAATGTAAGCACCAAGGGTCTTATTGTTACTCTTGGCGTAAGCGATATATTGATCGTCCGTGCTCACTAAAAGGGC
>PKWS01000150.1:545-5770 GCA_003132105.1 Desulfosporosinus sp. | reverse complement strand
TAGCACGACTTTCCGGGCTTCCAGAATTACCCCGTTTAAGCCAGTCTCACGCTTTGAACATGAAGGCAGTAGCCCGAAAAGTGGCCCGTGAGATGGGAAAAACTTATCAGGATCTGAACTTGATTGTCGCTCACTTGGGTGGGGGTATTTCTGTAGCCCCGCACTATAAAGGAAAAATGATTGATGTAAACAATGCCAATAATGAGGGCCCTTATTCCCTAGAACGATGTGGTACATTGCCTGCTTATCAACTTATTAAACTTTGCTATTCTGGAAAGTATTCTGAGAAAGAAGTACTTACTAAAATTCATAAGGAAGGGGGGCTATTCGCTTACCTTGGGACAAAAGATGGACGCGTTGCTGAAAAACGGATGAACGCAGGAGATGTGAGTGCTAAGCTTGTGCTAGAAGGTCTCTGCTATCAGGTCGCAAAGGAAATCGGTGCCATGGCCACGGTGCTAGCGGGAGATGTAGATCACATCGTTTTAACCGGAGGGCTCGCTCATTCTGAATATATTACTGGAGAAATCACACGACGTGTAGCTTTTATTTCACCTGTTCTGGTGGTCCCTGGAGAGGAAGAAATGGAAGCATTAGCACTAGGAGCCTTAAGAGTCCTCAATGGAGAGGAAAAAGCGTTAACTTACGAAGCATAATAGCAGGGTTCTATAGGAAACTTACTCAACTGGAGTTTTAAACATATCCAGGTGTTTTGCGCCACTAAGAATCCCACTTAAGACGTGGGAATCTTGGAACGGTTAGAAATCGGATAAAAATGGAGTGTAAATAATGCGATTTATCGGATTTGAATCTTTACTCGACAGGGCGAAGAGCTTAGGCCGGGCAAAGGTTGCCGTGGCTGCTGCAGCAGATAAAGAAGTATTGGAAGCAGTCAAGTTAGCAGAAAAAGAAGGGCTGATTACACCAATTCTCGTCGGTGATGTTTTAGAAATAAAGCGGTTAGCCAAAGAAATAGGGTTCAGCTTAAATGGAGCGGAGCTGATCCATGAACCTAACCCTGAGGCAGTTGCGCATAAGGCGGTAGACGCCGTAGTTGATGGGCAAGCGCACTTCTTAATGAAAGGCCTAATCAACAGTTCGGATTTTCTAAAGGCGGTATTGCGACCTGTTCGGGGATTGCGAACTGGTCGATTACTCAGTCACTTAGCTGCATTTCAAGTTCCCGGATTTCCCCATTTGCTATTCTTAACCGACGGGGGGATGAATATTGCTCCGAACTTGGCGCAGAAGAAGGAAATTCTGGAGAACAGTTTATTATATTTGAAGGGTATTGGGATGGATTCGGTCAATGTTATTGTGTTAACAGCAAACGAAGTGGCGAATCCGAAAATGCCGGCGACAATGGATGCCCAGGCCCTGGCGGAGATGAGTCTAGCAGGTGAATTCCCGGGTGCGATCGTGGAAGGCCCGTTGGCTCTCGATGGAGCAGTGAGNNGATCTGTTTTTGGTTCCCAGTATTGAAGTCGGGAACGTTTTAGGAAAATCTATGGTTTACTTTGCAGGGGCGACAATGGCAGGAATTGTGCTGGGGACGCAGGTTCCCATTGTCTTGACGTCGAGAAATGACACCCCAAGGAGTAAATTTATGGCGTTGACCATGGCTGCTCTGAATCGAGGGTCATGAATATGGCGGGAACAAATTTGTTGGATCGACGTGTACTGGTTCTGGTGGGGGGGTATGGCGCCGGAAAAACTCAACTTTCTATTAGTTTGGCTTTAAAGTGGACCAGGGAAGGCAAACGTGTGGCGTTGGTAGATCTTGACCTTATCAATCCCTATTTCCGGTTGCGAGAAATAGCTGAGCTTTTGGAAGATGAAGGGGTTGAAGTGATTCGTCCAGAGGGAGATTTGGCCTTTGCAGAGAACCCATCTCTTCCGGCACAAATTGACGGGGCTCTACGGGACCTGACAAGACATGTGGTGCTCGATGTTGGAGGAAATGAAACGGGCGCAACGATTGTGGGGAGATATCATGCTTTACTAGAAGCAGACGATGTCGCGGTTCTCCAAGTCGTGAACATTTTTCGTCCCTTCAGTAGTACAATAGCAGAAATCGAGAGCTTGAGACTGGATATGGAACGAAAATCTCATCTAAAAGTTCGAGGTTGGATCAATAATTCAAATCTAATCGATTGGACAACACTTGAAGATTGGCAAAGATCCGTTGAATTTATGCAAGCTCTTGTGGGAGAGAGCGGAATACCCTTAGTTACCTGTGGAATTAACCGGAAATGGGCCGAAAAAGAGGGACTTCTGTGGGAACCAGAGTGGATTCCAGTTGAGCGTTATTTAAACCTTGGCTGGAAAAGCCCTGTCAAGCGTAACATAGAGGAGGGGGAAAAGAGTTGAAAAATCTCGTTAAGATTAACTCGGAACGCTGCAAAAGCTGCGGACTGTGTGTACACATTTGCCCAAAAAAGATTTTAAGTATTGGGGAGGTTGTCAACAGCAAGGGATTTTATACGGTTGAAATGAAGGATCAAACCCAGTGCATCGCGTGTGCCTTTTGTGCTTTGATTTGTCCGGATTTAGTGTTAGAAGTTTATCGAGAAGAGAAGGGAGAGTGAGCAAGGCATGGCATTATTAATGAAGGGAAATGAAGCAATCGCTGAAGCAGCGATTCAAGCTGGATGTCGTTTGTTCTATGGCTACCCGATCACTCCGTCAACAGAAATCCCAGAGTATATGGCCAAGAAGATGAAAGCGGCAGGCGGAACTTATCTTCAAGCTGAAAGTGAAGTAGCTGCGATTTATATGGTTTACGGAGCTGGAGCAGTGGGGGAAAGAGTCATGACAGGAACATCGAGCCCGGGATTTAGTTTGATGCAAGAAGGACTTTCATATCTTTTTGCTGCAGAGATCCCTTGCGTGATCATCGATGTTATGCGTGGTGGCCCAGGACTTGGCGGGTTAGGACCTACTCAAGCGGACTATTTCCAATTAACCAAAGGTGGTGGACATGGGGATTACCACGCCATAGTTCTCGCGCCATCCTCTGTACAGGAAATGGTGGATTTGACCAAAGAGTCCTTTGATTTAGCGGATTTTTATCGTAATTTGGTGATTATCGCAGTGGACGGGATCTTGGGACAAATGATGGAACCGGTGGAGTTCCCACCTTATGAAAGTCGGAAGCTTGAGGCTAAAACCTGGGCCGCTAGCGGTGCAGAGGGACGTCCTAAAAATAACGTGATCAGCTATTATCTCACTCCGGAGTTAGGGGAGTCAGAAAATATTCGCTGGGGCGACAAGATGTCGAGGATCAAAGAAACCGAACAGCGCTTTGTGGAGTATGAAATGGAGGATGCAGACTACGCTTTTGTCGCCTTCGGAACCAGCTCTAGGATCACGGAAACCGCTGTTGACATGCTTAGAGAAGAAGGGATCAAAGTTGGACTTTATCGTCCAGTAACTCTTTGGCCGTTTCCTGAAAAAGGGTTGACAGCACGATTAAATCAAATCAAAGGCTGGATGAGTATAGAACTGAGTGCCGGGCAAATGGTGGATGATGTTAAGCTCGTGATTAACGGCCAAGCCCCAGTGTGCTTTTATGGTCGCCAGGGCGGTATGACGCCGGAACCGGAAGAAGTGGTTGCTGCGTTTAAAGCGCAGTTCTTAGGAGGGGAGCAGGTATGAAAGCGATTTTAACTAAAACGACAGGGCTAACTGATCGTCCCTTCCATTATTGTCCGGGCTGTACACACGGGATTATTCATCGCTTAATCGGTGAACTTTTGGAAGAAATGAACTTGATTGAAAACACGATTGGGGTTGCTCCTGTTGGCTGTTCAGGGTTCTGTGAAAANNGCGACGGGTGCAAAACGAGCGCGTCCTGACCGTTTCGTCTTTACCTATCAAGGAGACGGGGACGGAGCCTCGATTGGACTTGCAGAAACCATGTCTGCTGCAGCTCGCGGCGAAAGAATTACCTCAATTTTCGTTAATAATGCAATTTACGGGATGACTGGCGGGCAAATGGCTCCAACCTCTCTTATCGGGCAAAGGACCTCGACGTCGCCCTATGGCCGGGATGCGGAGACGATGGGCTATCCACTGGATCTCCCAAAAGTTCTGACCCAGATTGAGGGAGCAGTCTATGTCGCCTCGGTTTCGGTTGATAGCCCGCAGGCGATTAAAGAGGCCAAGAAGGCCCTCCGGAAAGCGTTCCAAGTTCAATTGGACGGCTTGGGGTATTCCTTTGTCAGTATTCTCTCTACGTGTCCAACAAACTGGGGAGTTACCCCAGTAGAAGCCTTGGAATGGTTGCAGACCAAGATGAAACCTCAATTTGCTCTTGGAGAACTGAAAGTTCCGGCCATCGAAGGGGGAGACGCGGTATGAGTTCAGCGATGACAAGCTATAAATTTGCTGGGTTTGGCGGCCAAGGTGTTTTGTTTATCGGAAAAGTATTGGCTCAAGCCGGGATGATTGGCAAGCAACAGGTCACCTGGATCCCCGCCTATGGACCAGAAATGCGGGGGGGGACGGCTAACTGCTCCGTTATTATTTCAAATAAAAGAATCGGTTCTCCTACGGTAGGAAAACCGGATATCGCGCTCGTAATGAATGAGGCTTCTTATCACAAATTTATTGATAGTGTGGTTCCAGGAGGGACGCTCTATGTCAATTCTTCCTTGGTACAGGAATTACCGGGAAGAGAGGATATCCGGATTGTGCGCGTTCCGGTCAATGATATTGCCCATGAAATGGGCGAAGAAAAAGTGGCTAATATTGTCATGTTGGGAGTTATGCAGGCAATAACCCCTTCTGTACCCGATGATATACTGGAAAACGTTCTCATGGAGTTGGCCGGCAAGAAACCAGCACTTGCTGTACTAAATATGAGAGCACTTAATGCGGGTAAAGAGTACGCTAAGAATTTGTGATGCCCATCAACGCCTCGTTTACTCCCTAACAGGAATGGATGAGGCGTTGATGTTGCGGCTCAGCAAGATTAAGTCAGAGACCTGACTTAATTAGGGAAGGAGAATTTGTATGAAAAAATACGATCTCATCTGGCTTGTCGGTATCATCGTGGTGTTCATGCTCCTGATTTTCCCGTCCACACATTCCGTTTTTATGGCGATGACAGCGACGCATCCCTTTCTAATGGGATTTGTTAAATTCGCTATTCTTGCTACAATGGGAGAATTATTGGCCTTGCGATTGGTCCAAGGAGACTGGAAGAAGCCGAAGGGGCTGTT
>PKWS01000150.1:0-470 GCA_003132105.1 Desulfosporosinus sp. | reverse complement strand
GATACGTATATTGATCTTGGAGAAGGGAAAATCAGCCGGATCTTAAAAGTTAAACTTTCAGAGGTTGTAAAAAACATTGACTGGGATGGGTATGTTCGTTTCGTAGTGCTTAAAACGATTCCTTTTTTCTGGATTCCTGCACACACGGTGACCTTCTTACTTCCTGCGGGATATCGTGTTTTGGCTGCTGCTTTTCTTTCCCTTGCTTTAGGTGGAATTTTGGCTTTCGCAAAAAAACGATAAGCTAAACAAAATAACCTATTGCCCCAATCATTAAAGTAAAGCTAAACTAAATTAGCAAGATAAAAAAGACCGTGAACTCCATGTAATGTGAAGTTCACGGTCTAATCTTTATACTAGTCAGAAAGTATAACTTACGTTTTATACTCTCCTGCTGGTCTCTTCTCGCCATCCTTGGCTACAGCGACACTCGTCCATCCTTGGCCAGCGCATAGTGCAACTAGGCGGCC
>PKWS01000205.1:2645-5926 GCA_003132105.1 Desulfosporosinus sp. | reverse complement strand
ATAGTCAATTCATACTAAACATGAGAAAATATTTCCATAAGACCAAGCCCCCTGTGTTAGGATAGTTGACGTAGAGACTAACGGAAAGTATCCTAACACAGGGGGGAGAACTATATGAGGTATCCTAAAGAGTTAAAAAGTACTATCATTGCAAAGATGTTACCGCCAAACAACCAGTCTCTCAGTTCGATTCAGCAGGAGACGGGTAAGTACGAAAGAGTTTGGAAGCACTGAAATCCTCAGAATTCAACTGGGACAGGATTTTTCTTGATAAAGTTGAATTATATTCTATTTGTTGAATAAGTATATCCACATTCAGGATAATAGTTAAGAAGAGGAGTGTTCTTATAGGACACTCCTCTTCACAAAGAGTTTAAGAAGAGGTGATTCCATGAGATTCAAAGAATATCAGTACATAAGACCCAATATGAGCGAAGTACAGTCGAAGTTTAATGAACTTCTCGAAAATTTTCGCCAAGCTCCACGTTTTACCGAACAGGATGCCACCATGGTGGAAATTAACACCTTACGGGGTGAATTTGAGTCGATGTCACAACTCGTCGCTATTCGCCATTCCGTAGATACGACGGATTCCTATTACGAAAAAGAGCAGGAATACTTCGATGAGACGACCCCCATCTATCAAGGATTAATTTCCGGATTCTACCAAGCACTGCTTACTTCCCCCTACCGTATGGAGTTAGAAGGAAAATGGGGTAAACAATTATTTAACATTGCAGAACTGACCCTTAAAACCTTTAAACCTGAGATTGTTGAAGATTTGCAGTTAGAAAACAAGTTATCCACGGAGTACACAAAACTCATTGCCTCTGCCAAGATCCTATTTGAAGGAGAAGAACGCAACCTTTCAGGCTTGGGGCCCTTCTTACAATCTACAAATCGCGAGATGCGAAAGAACGCGAGCGAGGCTAAATACGATTTTTTCACAGAACAGGAAGCAAAGCTTGACCAGATCTATGACGAGCTTGTAAAAGTCAGAACCAAAATCGCCCAGAAATTAAGCTTTTCTAATTATATCGAGCTTGGGTATGCTCGTATGCTTCGTTCCGATTATACTCCGGATATGGTGGCTAAATTTCGAAAACAAGTGGAAGAACAGATAGTACCAGTAGCAACGAAGCTTCGCAAGAGACAGCAACGCCGACTCGGTTTGGATGAACTCCTGTATTATGATGAGAAATTCTGCTTCCAAACCGGCAATGCTAAACCCCAAGGCGATCCAGACTGGATCATTGAAAACGGACGGCGTATGTACCAGGAACTCTCTCCAGAGACTCATGAGTTTTTCAGCTTCATGATGGAAAACGAACTGATGGATCTCGTAACGAATAAGGGAAAAGCCGGGGGCGGATATTGTACCTATATCAGTAAATACCAAGCGCCCTTTATCTTTTCGAATTTTAATGGGACTTCAGGAGATGTCGATGTGCTTACCCATGAGGCAGGGCATGCCTTTCAGGTTTATTCAAGCCGAAGTTATACCCTGCCAGAATATCAATGGCCGACCTATGAATCGTGTGAAATTCATTCGATGAGCATGGAATTCTTTGCTTGGCCATGGATGGAGTTATTCTTCAAGGAAGCTGCAGATAAATATCGGTTTACCCACCTGAGTGAAGCCCTCCTCTTTATTCCTTATGGCGTGACGGTAGACGAGTTTCAGCATTTTGTCTATTCTCATCCTGAATCGTCACCCGCCGAGAGGAGGCAAGCTTGGCGTGAAATTGAGAGAAAATATCTACCCCACCGCAACTACGCAGATAATGAATACCTAGAGCGGGGCGGTTATTGGCATCAACAAGGGCATATCTTTGGCGATCCCTTCTATTATATTGACTATACGTTGGCTCAACTTTGTGCCTTCCAATTTTGGAAAAGATCTCAAGAAGAGCGGAAAAGCGCTTGGCAGGATTATCTAATCCTTTGTAAAACTGGCGGCAGCCAATCCTTCCTTGAATTAGTGAAACTCGCACGCTTAATTTCTCCATTTGCAGAGGGGGCCGTGCAATCGGTTATTGGTGTGATAGAAGAATGGCTCGATGGGGTAGACGATTCAAAGCTTTAGTATAGAACTTCCTAAGTTTCTATGAGATGAAGTTACTCTCTTACCCAATTCGGCCAAATTAGTTGTGTCTATTTCCTTGGTTTTCGGGATGAAATAAACGGAATNNAAAAACCTTTTTAAAAAAGCTTTCAAGCCTCTCATGTATTTCATTAAAAACAAAATCATTGTCAAGTTTGTTATACAGCAAATTCAGTTCGTTTCTTAAAATATCAGAGGAAACTATTCGCAAATTGGAATTTTTCTTGCGCATTTGAGTTGCTAGGTAGCTTTTGTCGTATATACTCTACTCATCGTTTCCTCACTTGAGACAGCACTCTGGATGGCAGAAATGTCAGGAAATAGTATCTGATGAGTGAGTTTCTTTCAGTTCCTTGAATGCTTCTGAATCCCTGAATAGGTCCTGGCAGATTTCGATTATCCGCTGTATACCCGCAATTAACTCTGTCTCCGGGAGGTCCTTCACCATAGAATATGCACTAGGAAAAGTAAATATCCCTCCATTGCTTTGAATAACTAAAGCGATTGGCTTTTTAAGTTCTGCAATTTTCTCAGAGTATTTTCGCATCCAAACATGGCGAGGTATCCCATTTGTGCCTTGCTTTTTAGTGTTTTCTGGGTCGCAGCTAAATTTTTCCAAACTGGAAGGATTAGCCTTATCAATTGCGTATAATTTCAAGAACAGTTTCATGTCATGATTAAGCATCTCCATGGGGTATTTCTCAGGCGCTCCAACACTCTTTAATGGTTAGTTTAAAAAAGACCAACCGACTCCCGTAAGTTTCTCCCCCAGTTTAGGATCTGTAGTGATAAAAATCATCTGCCTCGTCAGGGACAGTTTACGGAAATACTCTATGACATCTACCCAGAACCTTTCCCCTACATCTATATCTCCTACAGAGAAGAACAAGGGTGCCTCAGTGTAACTGCCAACGTTTAACTGGGCAATGGCCATACGATAAGCAAAATAATCTCGCTTTGCTTCTGCCAAATCTCTTTGTATCGTCTCTTGGGCAAGTGATGAGGAAAACTTACGCAAAATCCACTTCATCTCATAGTCTAGTGCCTTTTCGAACTTGACTTGCCATTCTTGCCAAGACGTTTCCAACAAGACCAGAGCGTCATCTATAGCACAGCGTAAGTCCTCATAGGCCATCCATTGCTGCTTAACGGTCTCAATCTTCTTCTCTAAGACGGT
>PKWS01000205.1:512-2626 GCA_003132105.1 Desulfosporosinus sp. | reverse complement strand
GAAACCCGTGTTTCGCGTTCCAAGTCAGCTAAGGGTTCCAGATCTTTGGCAAGACGTTCCATATTTCGATCGCCGATTAAGTCTTTAAACCTTTGGGAATACGCAGCAATTTCCCTCTCCGCCTCGTCTTTCTCCCGCAGCAGGCTAGCAACCTTAAACACTGAAGCTAAGACTTCGTCTCTATCTGTGGCAGGTGTATCCCAATCCCCCAACTTTTCCCGCAGTTGTTCCGAGCACGCCTGCAATTTTTTTTCTTCCATTGTAGCCTGCTCATGTAAAAGCTGTAGCTCATCAATCTTAAGGGCCAGTTGATGTTTTCCTCTCTGGTATTCTTCCCATCCGTTCAGCCATGCTGGAAAATCCGCTACCTTGGCCTTGAGAAATGCCTGTTTTAAGAGTTCAGTACGTGTTTGCACAGTCCTGCGAAGTATATATTCCCTACTCTCTTTTTCTTGCGCTTTTTCTTGCAGTCCCTCAATCTGAATTTGTACTCTTTCAACTAGCTTATGCTGGTCACGAAAGCCCTTAAGTCGACTCGTGAATTCCTCAAAACTTGAGACATGATAGCCCTCGTAGTAATGGCCAAGACGAGACTCTAGCTTTTCGCCGATGCTAGTCCCGTTAAAATGTTTCCGCAATGTCCGGTCAAGCGAGCAGCCAATTTTAGAGCTTTGCCACTGCTTCAAGTGCCTTTCTCGTTGCTCAATCCTGACTTCATCTGCCTCCGTTACTCGAGCCATATCTGTCAAATCCTGAAGTCGTGCTATCTCTTCTGAATATATTAGTTGGGTACTTTCCAGATCATCTTTTGTGATTGTGAGCTTGTTTAGTTCCTCCTGAGCCGTATCCCTTTCCTCTTCCGCTCCACGCAAATGTTGATCTTCGTCTTTCGACAATCCCTCGTATCCGCACTTTTGTAAAGAATCTCTCAGCTCAGAAATTTTTTCTGTCCGCATTTGTACTAAGACAGATAAACGTTTAACTTGTTCTTGAAAGGTTGCCCATTCAATGCACTCTTCACGCAGGTTCTCAATCACAGCCCAATCTATTTCTGACTCACTAGTAAGCGTCGTCAGATTCGACTCTACGACTCGGATCCGTTCTTCTAACTGGGTTAGCTCCTCTTGAAGTTTGCGTAACTCCCGATAGTCAGGATTTTGTGTAAGCAACGCTAAGCGTTCCTGCATTATTATGGCTGATGCAATCCTCTCGGATAAAACAGCCTCGTTTTCTTGCAGATTCTTGATCTCAATTAGAAGCAACCGTTCTTCGTCTTGCTGTCGGTACGCAACCTCCCATTCATGCCGCAGTGCATCATACTCAGCCCTAACTAGCACCATACTTCCCTTCTGTTCGCTCACTCTCTTTCGCGCTCCGGCCAGGGAAGCTCGCACTTTAATTAGCGAAAGTCCTTCATCTCCTCCTTGGCGAAGGTTGTTGACCCGCATTCTCAGATGATCATGCTCGTTTTTTTCTGGCCAGTCCACTGCTACTCCCTGACGAAAAGCCTGAAGATTAACCCCAAATAAATAGTCTCCAAGTGTCAAAGTTTCCGGCAAGGACACGTTCTGTCCCGTCCCCTCTTCACTCACCAGCGTTGAAGACCGCACAAATTCATTGCCTTGCTGAATGAACTCTCGACGTATATGATGGCGGGTATTTTCCCCAGCCATCCACACCTCCAATAATCCCTTGCTGCTCTCAGCCTTTAAATCATACGGTGTTTTTTGATCATAAAATAATTCCTGCAGTAACTTGCCCAGTATCCTTTGATGGCTTCTATCCTCACAAAAAAGCAAAACGGGTCCTACAGGAAATGTCCAGTCGACATCCCCTAGCCCTGTTAGTCTACTACTTTTTATTCGTTCAATTCTCATCGTCTAGCCGTCCCTGCTCAAGCGCTGCCAGCCCGATTTTCATTACCAGCTCCCAGTGTTCATGGTTCTCAATGCTCACTGCAGTATCCATGCGTTCTTTAAGTTTATTGATAAATACTTGGGTTAGAGTAGGATAACCGTCCCCAATTCGAGCCATTGTCTCCAACGATGTAACGACATCTGTATCAATTCGAGAGTTCGTTTCTACTTCTGTGTGGACAACTTCGACGAAGCGAA
>PKWS01000205.1:0-483 GCA_003132105.1 Desulfosporosinus sp. | reverse complement strand
TTTCTGACAATAGTTTTGTAGTAAGGGATTCTATGTTGGATTGAATTGAAAGAGTCTTTTCAATGTAATGGCGCTTTCCCAGTTCCCGAAATTCAAATCGGGAGGAATCTTGCTCAATCTCCCCCATAATCACACCATGTGGCCCGCTCTCAGCAAAACTTCTAGCTTCGAGAAAACCACTATCAGCCCAGACTGTTTCTCCCGCTTTCTGGATCCCGCTCCATCCCGGCTGATGCCCCAAGGCTAGGTAGACCAAACCACTAGAAGCAATATGCTCTGGCAGAATGGGGATAAACCCCTCGGTGTTTTTAACGGAGTCTACCTGAGCATGGAGAAGCATAATGGGAATGGTTCCATCTCTCGTTGACTGAAAACCGTCGAGGTAAGGTCCATCTTGATGATAAGCTGTCCATCCCGCACCATATACAGTGACATTTTGAGAAGGGATTTTCACACTGCTGATCCCACTTGAGAATATATGCA
>PKWS01000213.1:13571-13805 GCA_003132105.1 Desulfosporosinus sp. | reverse complement strand
GGTAGGTAGTGTAAGTTGTGGTTTGGTTGTTGAGGGTGAACAACCACCTGATCGCAGTGTTATGTGGGGTGTACGTACAAGGAAATTTGTTTTTTATGAGCCTGATGAAAACGATCCACCGCTATTATATAATAGAATCAGAAAATAGCGAATAAATAGTCATTAATCTTTTTCATCATGTATACTGCCTTACACTATTGTTAAAATGGACAAGTGGTGTAATGAAACCTAAAC
>PKWS01000213.1:13038-13555 GCA_003132105.1 Desulfosporosinus sp. | reverse complement strand
GTCGCCCCGACCATTGGTATCAAAGGGTTTTCCTTAAGGTGATCCCTTTATTTTTTTGTTTTCAGACCTCCTTTTGACCACAACTAATCTATTGATGTGATTAAGATGTTGTTCAGTGATAAGAAGTTTTTGGAACAGCGGCTAACTATTAAAAATGTTAAGAAGTGGTGATATCCAGAATGGCAGGCTTATTCTGGATTCTAAAGGAAATGAAGAAGGCTAAGGAATAAAAAAAAGCCCTCATTAAAACGAGGGTTTTTGCTTTAGCTGTTTCTAATCCAGATCCGCCTTTTTTATTTTTATCAGCATTTCTTGGTATTTATCTAACACAGCATCCAACATCTGACTTGCAGTTATGACTTCCGGATCTGTGTAAGATTTACCCTCTTTTAGCTTGATCATGGTTGAGCGCAATTCTTCGATTTGTTTTATTAGTTCTTCAAGTTCAGACACATATATCCCTCCTCATTTAGTAAATCCCACCGTATTGGCGACATCCTTGCCACTCAATCCTATT
>PKWS01000213.1:12187-13031 GCA_003132105.1 Desulfosporosinus sp. | reverse complement strand
TATGATTTATGTATGTTAATTATGTTATGTGGTAAAAATATTCATTGTAATGTAATTGAAAATATATATAATTTAAGCCAAGGGGGGCAATGATCAACATGAAGCTTACTGATAAGCTGGATTTTCTTATAAAGGAAAAGGATATTAATAAAGTTGAGTTATCAAAAAATTCAGGGATACCCTACACAACAATTATTAACTTTTACGAGAAAGGCACTGATAATGTAAAATTATCAAACTTGAAAAAACTGGCGAGCTATTTTCGTGTTTCCTTAGATTATCTAGTTGATGATGATTCCGAAGTAAAGAACTTCGTAGTCAAACAAGACTCACAGCTATATAAAGCCTCTGAATTTATTCCCCTAACCATAAATAATAAAATACCCGTTGTCGGCGTTATCCGGGCAGGTGAACCAATATTGGCTGAACAAAACATCATCGGATATGTCGGGCTTCCTTCTGAGTTTGTTAATAAAGGAGAAGAATATTTTGGCTTAAAGGTAATTGGTAACAGTATGAATTTAAGCCGTATCTCCGAGGGTGACATAGTTATCATTAGGAAACAGAATTATGTTGAAAACGGAGAAATCGCTGTTATTCTTATTGATGGCGAAAACGCCACAGTGAAAAAATACTATCAAACTGACACCATTATTACCCTTATCCCCAATAGTAGTGATCCTGCCCACTCACCAAAAGTCTACGATTCGGGAAGAGTACCTATAGCTATCCTAGGTAAAGTAGTCAAAGCAATTATCGATTTTTAAAATAGATAAGAATTAGGCACAATGTCAAAGCTACATAATCCCAATGGTACAGGAAGTTATAAAGGAAACTTACTTCA
>PKWS01000213.1:0-12143 GCA_003132105.1 Desulfosporosinus sp. | reverse complement strand
CAGACTTTTTTTGTTCTTTCGGCTGAAATCTATCTGTAGACTTTGGAAAGGATTTCAATATCCTGAACACTTAGGGATGCAAGATCTGGAGGGTTTACGCGCGCAATAATAAACGTCCCTTTGATCTCCGCCCTAGTAACCGGTTTCTCTGCAAACTTATTTATTCCATTGTAAATAATGACGCATCCAGAACGGTAAATTTCGATCATTTCTAAATAACCGCGCACGGTCAATTCCAAAGCCTTAAGGTTATTCGGTAGTTCGCAAACCGCTGGAGCCTTCCCGTCTTCGACTAACAGAACTCTCACCCATTTGACCAATGTCCAACCTCCACTTCTCAAAATCAACTACAAATTTAATTTATAACCATTCTCTTTTAACCATTTTCTCATATTCTTATAATCACTAATCTGGTTTTCTACGAGCAGCCAGAATTCCCGAGAGTGATTCATTTGTTTAAAATGGCAAAGTTCATGCACAACAACGTAGTCGACTATAAACGTCGGTGCCATGACTAGTTTCCAATTAAAATTAAGATTTCCTTTTTGCGAGCAACTTCCCCATCTTGTTTTCTGTTTTTTAAACCTTACAGTATTGAACATAACTCCAATTTTATTCGAGAAGATCTCTAGCCTCTCATTGATTAATTCCTTTGCTCTATTTATGTACCATTGTTCTAGTTTTCCCTGAATTTCCTCTCGTCTCTTTTCGGTTGGTATGTCTGAATTGATATCTACTAGAAATTGACCGTCAGTTAAATTGATTTTTGTGCAGCCACCCTTATGTTCTAGCACTTTGAGCGGATAGTTATTACCCATATATAAGAGCTTTTCACCACTAATAAACTCCCGTTCTACCGGTATCTGCATAAGCCGTTGGCGATAACTCTCCAACTTATTAAAGATCCATTCCCGCTTCTTTTCAACAAACGAGATAATTTCTCTGTCGTTTATAGAAAAAGGCGACACGACGTGTAATCCGCCTGCACCAATCGATAAACTAACATACTTAGCCTTATGGCTTCTTCTAATTGAATAGGAAATTAATGTAGTGCCTATTTTAAGTTGTAGCATAATATTAAGTCCTTATATCCCTTTATTAATTTGACGAGTGATTGACTCTAAGACTTCCACATCTTCAAGTGGTAGCTAATTGACGCTTGCCTTACATAATACTATGGTAAAACATATCGTTTTACAAGTACGCACTTTTGTCTCAGAACCTTAAGGTACGAAGTAGAAAAGTGAGAGCATCGATCTCTCACTTTTTAGGTTNNTAATTCTTTCTTGTCCAACTCAGAAAATCGACGGACGATGGCGCTTCCAATAATTACGCCGTCACAATATTCAGCCAAGCGGCGGACTTGTTTAGCAGTTTGAATTCCAAAACCCACACAGCGAGGAAGATGTGTTTGCTGCTCTAAACTATTTATAAATTCCGTTACTTTAGTGGATATCTCTGCCTCTCCGCCGGTAATTCCATTTCTAGAAAGTACGTAAACAAATCCTTGAGACCCCATCGATAATTCCAGAAGATCTTCCGCTTGACTGGTCTGGGCGACTATGGGAATAAACGAAAGCTGTTTACCGACTAAACGTTTAGTCTCTGTGCGTAAATTTTTCCCCTCTCTCCAGGGAAGATCCGGTAGAATTAGACCGTCCACGCCTGCGTCCACTGCATCCAGCACAAATTTGCCCAAACCATAGCGGAGTAGTGGATTTAGGTAGCTCATAAGAAGTACCGGAGTTTCATGTGAGGCGCGAAATCCTCGGACAAGCTCTAACGTCTTGACTAAAGTCATTCCTCCGCGAAGAGCCCGTTCTCCTGCCGATTGAATCACGGGTCCATCTGCTATAGGGTCACTAAATGGTACGCCAAATTCTAAAATATCAACGCCATGGTCCGCTAATCCTTTTAACCGGCGCAAGCTGGTTTCTGGTGTGGGATCCCCTGCCATTAGATAGGCAATTAGTCGTGTGCTCCCTTTGGCGGGCTGGGTAAAAATTGCTTCGAGCCGTTTACTCATGATACTCTCCCCTTTCCATATATTCTTCTAGAGTTTCTACGTCTTTATCTCCTCTACCAGAGAGATTTACGACGATAACTTGGCTTGGAGTGTATTGTGGAGCCAGTTTGATGGCCTGTGCAACAGCGTGAGCACTTTCTAAAGCAGCGAGGATCCCTTCGGTTTGACAGAGGAGTTGAGTGGCGCTTACCGCTTCAAGGTCAGAAACCCGAACATAGCCTGCCCGCCCAATTTCTTGCAAGTGGCTGTGTTCCGGACCTACGCCAGGGTAATCCAGTCCAGCCGAAACGGAGTGGGTCATCATAACCTGACCGTCATCATCCTGGAGTAAATAACTATACGCCCCGTGGAGAACCCCGGGATCACCTAACGTAAGAGTTGAGGCATGTTCCCCAACGTTATCTCCTTTACCACCTGCTTCCACCCCAATAAGTTTAACTGCTTGATCCTCAATGAAAGGATAGAAAAACCCTATCGCGTTGCTCCCTCCACCCACACAGGCAATGAGAGCATCTGGAAGTCGTCCTAATTCTTTTAAAGCTTGATAACGTGTCTCTTCGCCGATAATGGTTTGAAAATCGCGAACAATCGTCGGATAAGGGTGGGGACCCGCTGCCGTTCCAAAACAATAAAAAGTATCTTCGACATGGGAGACCCAGTCTCGCATGGCTTCGTTAATAGCATCCTTCAGGGTTCGTGATCCGATTGTTACAGAACAAACCTCTGCCCCCAGTAGGCGCATTCGCAAAACGTTAAGATGTTGTCTGCGTATATCTTCCTCGCCCATGTAGATCACACACTTCAGTCCGAACAAGGCACACGCAGTAGCGGTGGCCACCCCATGTTGACCTGCACCGGTCTCAGCAATTATCCTTGATTTACCCATTCGTTTCGCAAGCAAAATTTGGCCAAGGGTATTATTGATTTTATGCGCTCCCGTATGATTAAGGTCCTCCCGTTTTAGATAGATTTCAGCTCCGCCAAGGTGTTTGCTCAAACGCTTTGCATGATAAAACAGTGACGGGCGGCCAACATAGTTTTGGAGTAAGTCCTTGAATTCTAACTGGAAGCTTTCATCTAAGCGTGCGCTTTCATAGGCTTTAGCCAATTCCCGTAAGGCAGGGACTAAGATTTCCGGTACATACGCACCGCCAAAATCGCCAAAGCGTCCTTCTGACTGGCCCTCTATTTTCATAATCGGATCAATGCTTGCTTTTCTCATAGTGAATCTCTCCTTTTCGTAAGGCGTTAAGTTTACCAAATGCTTGCCCAGAGTCTAAACTGTAACGCGCTAAATCAATCCCCTCTTGAATGGTTTTTGACCGTTTGGCTACATAGATTGCAATACCGGCGTTCAGGAGAACAATGTCTCTCTTAGGTCCAGCTTCACCTTGTAAGATACTGTGGGTTAAACGGGCATTTTCTTCTGGGCTACCCCCTTTGAGCGCATCCAACGAACAACGTTTAAAGCCAAAGTCTTCAGGGAAAAGCTCCAAGGGTTCTAGAATTCCATGATCCACGAGAATTGCTTGGGTTCGCCCGGTCAAAGTAACTTCATCTAAACCATCATCCCCCACCACGACAAGGGCACGCTTACAGTCTAATCGTTTTAGAGCTTCTGCCATTTTTACCAACAATTCAGGAGAAGAAACACCCAAGAGTTGGTAGGGCGCGGAAGCTGGGTTTAACAGAGGACCCAGCAAATTAAAAATCGTTCGAATTCCCAATTCCCTACGAAAAGTTGCAACTTTACCTATTGCCGGATGATACAGCGGCGCAAAAAGGAAGGCCATCCCCACTTCTTGTAAACATTGGGTGCTTTCTTCCGGAGTTTGATTGATGGGCACACCCAGTTGCTCCAAAACGTCGGCACTACCGCACCTGCCTGAAGCAAAACGATTCCCATGTTTAGCGACCGGCACGCCTGCCCCTGCCACAACAAAAGCAGCGGTTGTGGAAATATTAAAGGTGCCTGTGCCGTCTCCACCAGTCCCACACGTGTCAACTGCCCCATCCGGTGCAGGGATTTTCAGACTAATTGTCCGTAATGCTTTCGCAAATGTTGCAATTTCTTCTGCGCTTTCCCCCTTTAGCCGTAAACCGAAGAGCAGCCCCCCAACTTGGACGGGGGTCAAAGCTCCTTCTAAAAGGTCGTTCATAATGTCAGCGACAAGCTCTTCCTGTAAGTCTCTTCCTATGGCTAACTGATCTAACGCTTCACGGATTCTGCTCATAATGAAAACTCCCTTCACGTTTTGGAATGGTCATTGCGTAAAATGCCTGAAGAATTTTTGACCCTTGGGGGGTTAAAATACTTTCTGGGTGAAACTGCACCCCAAAAAAAGGATAGCTACGATGGCAAAGCCCCATGATCAGGCCGTCATCTGTCTGAGCGGTTACCTCAAGGTCAGGATTTAGCTGCCCTGAATCAACTATTAGGGAATGATAACGAGCTGCAGGAAATCCTTGTTCTAAATCCTTAAAAAGACCTTGCCCATTGTGAAAGATGCGAGATGTTTTACCGTGAACAATTTCTGGGGCACGAATCACCTGGCTTCCGAATGACATGCCTAATGCCTGATGACCAAGACATACGCCTAATACGGGGATTGTTTGACCCATTTGCGCCTGCTCGAAAACGTTTTGAATAAGGTTTAAGGTTATCCCTGCTTCTCTTGGAGTACCTGGCCCGGGGGAAAGGATAATACCATCAGGTAACTCATCTAATACAGCTTGCACAGTTTGCTCATCATTGCGATAAACGACAACCTCGGCACCTAATTCACCGAAGGCTTGAACGAGATTATACGTGAACGAATCGTAATTATCTATGACTATCAGCACATTCATCAACCACCTTTATGAGGGCTCTTGCTTTATGCAGGGTTTCTTCGTATTCCCGCTCTGGAACCGAGTCGTAAACAATTCCGGCACCAGCTTGCACGGAGATTTCGTGATCTGTAACACGCAACGTCCGAATAGTAATACAAAAATCAACGTCTCCGTTCCACCGGACAATCCCCAAAGCCCCTCCATAAGCCCCCCGTTTATCCGATTCAAGTTCTTGAAGAATTTCCATGGCCCTTACCTTCGGTGCTCCGCTTAGGGTTCCAGCCGGGAAAACCGCCTTTAAGGCAGACAGCCCATCGTAAGGGGTCTGTAGCTCACCTTCGACGGTGGATACGAGATGCATCACCTGAGAATATCGTTTCACCTCTCCATACTGAGTGACACGTACACTTCCATAGTCGGCAACTCGGCCGATATCATTTCGGCCCAAGTCAACGAGCATGGAATGCTCCGCATTTTCCTTAGGGTCGTTGAGCAATTGTTCTTCAAGGACCCGGTCCTCCTCGTCTGTCCGCCCTCTTGGACGGGTTCCGGCAATCGGCCGTGTACTGATTCGCGAACCTACTGATGAGAGGAGTAGTTCCGGTGAGCTGCCAACCAGCGTTTCATCGTTTCCTTTCATCCAAAAAAGATAGGGAGAAGGGTTTGCCACACGTAGTCGTTGGTATAATTGCCACGGAGATAATGAAATACGACGTGTAAATTTTTGCGAGTAAACTGCTTGAAATACATCACCTGCACGAATGAATTCTTTGATCTGCTCGACCCCATTCATGTACGCCTGTTTCGACATGTTACTCGTCCATGTTTCGAGTTCCTCCATATGGGAGTGCCTGGGAGTCTCTTTTTTGCTGTGCTGCACACTGGATATCTGGTTTTGGACCAGTTTGTTTAGGAAACTTTCCCAAACCTGAAATTCTAAGGCCATTTCAGGTTGATCTTTCCCCATCACTTCGAGAACTATTTGCTGCGTTTGCGGTAAATAGATGACATTCACAGGACAAATTCGAAAGAAATAATTTGGCTGTGCCACAGTCTTCGAGGGCCGCTGCCAGAGAAGTCCCCATTCATAGTCGATATAGCCGAAGATTCCGCTTTCTAAGGTGTAATTTTCTTGAAGCCCATCGCTGAATAAAAGTTGTAACTGCTGATTAAATTCCTTCATGTAGGCACGGAGATCGTTAAGGGGGTCTTTAGTGGCTGTCAACGTATTGGTTAATGTCCAGCCAGTACCAAACCCCATATAAGTCCGTTCGGTTTCTCCTTCCTTTCCTTCCAGCAAAGCGGTACAAGGAGTTTTTAAGTTCTGGGCCTGTCGTACTAATTCTGGGATCATTACTCTTTCGAAAAATGTGCTGTCCTTGAAGGACCAGGTCTTATGCATCGCCCACATAACTTCTTTCACCTACTTTCTTATAGTTCATCCTCAAAGGTCTTTACCTTTTGAATAAAGGATTTGATAAGATCTTGATTTTTAGTCCCTAAATGCTCTACTCCAGAACTGACATCGACGGCATAAGGTTTCACCGTTCGAATTGCACGTTGTACATTTTCGGGGGTCAATCCCCCTGCTAAAATAAGGGGAATATCAAAACGCCGGATACTGTCAAAGAGATGTTGAAGGCTTGGATCGTCCCAAGGAAGAGGGGAGCCTGTTCCCCCTAGCTGCCCCTGGTAAGAGGCGTCAACAAGAATACCCTGAATCATACCGACCCAATTTTTAAGAGGGGGTTGAAGCTCGAAAAAAGATTGATGTTCAGAATTGGTATGTGCTCCAGCGGAGTTAATATAATGATCAACAGAAATATTTATGGCTTTGATGCAAGGGACAGCTATAGTTTGATAATCCTCAATATCTTCATCCCCATGGAGCTGAATCGCTGTTAAATAACATTTCTGGACTATCTCAGCAACAATTGTTGGGTTCTCATTTACAAAAACACCTATGCGTGTCATGAAGGGAGGAAGGCTTAAGGATATTTCCCGAGCTTGCTCTGGTCGAATATAGCGTTTACTTTGGGGTACAAAGATAAAGCCTATAGCGTCAACTCCAGCGTAAATCGCCCACTTTGCTTCTTCCAAAGATTGAATGCCGCAGATCTTAACTCGAACCATGAGGACTCCTCCATTTCATCTTTCGTTGCCCTTCACCTTTCAACCGAGCTATATACCCAGAAGGATCACTACTTCGAAGAAAGGATTCTCCGACTAAAATTGCATTCACCCCAGAAGTGGCCAAGCGTTCCACATCTTCTGACGTTTTAATGCCACTTTCGCTAACAACAACACATTCCTTTGGAATCCGACGGCAAAGTTCCATTGTTTTTTCCAGTCTGACTTCAAAAGTCCTCAAGTCCCGGTTATTGATACCAATTGTTTGCGCTCCGCCGTCCAAAGCACGTTTTACTTCTTCCCTGTCACGGCATTCGACGAGTGCCTCTAATCCCAGTTCCTTAGCCAAAGCCAAAAGTTTCTTTAGTAACTCTGTGTCAAGGAGAGACATGATGAGAAGTACAGCATCTGCGCCGACTAATCGACTTTCTATGATTTGGTATTCTGACCAGAGAAAGTCTTTCCGAAGAATCGGCAATTTTGTTAGCTCGCGGACTTGTTTAAGATCCGCGAGACTTCCGTGAAAAAAGTCCTCTTCAGTCAGCACGGAAACTGCCCCTGCCCCACCGTCTTGATATGCTTGGACTAAGTCTGTTAAGGAGAGGTTCCATGGAATCGGGCCAAGACTTGGAGAGGCACGTTTCACTTCGGCAATCACTTCGAAGTTTTTTGTTGATAGCCAACTTCGTCGTGGCGTTTTTGGGATTTTATCCAGTTTATGCCAAATTTGGTCTAGTGAGCAACTCTCCTGAACCTGATTAAGTCGTTTTTTCCGCTGGAGCATAATAGACGATAGGATATGGGATTCCATTGTTGAGGCCCTCCTTTTAATGGGTAAAATAAAAAAGCCCTCTATCCTTGAAAAGGACAGAAAGCTTTCTGTGGTGCCACCTTAATTTGTCTGAGATACTTTTACCTACTCCCCAACAATTACTTCCATTGTTTGGTTCAAGGGAATTAGGAATAATATTTTTCTCAGACCTCTAACCGGATTCGGAGAAATTTCTTCTCGATATCCGAGTTTCTGTAACGGGAAACCCCCGGCATCATCTACTAGCGTTCTACGCGTTCGGATCGCACCTCAGAGACCCATTCCGTCAAAGAGAACTGTATCAGACTCCCACCCACTCTGACTCGCTAAGACATTCTCGTAAGACGTACTCTTTCTCCTCATTGGCTCTGGCTATATAGTTTATGACCAATTCATCCGATTAAAAAAATAAAATAAAAAAAGCCCTCTATCCTTGAAAAGGACAGAAAACATTCTGTGGTACCACCTTAATTTGCCTGAGATTGTCTTGACCTTCCTAATAAAACGAACTTCTTTCGTTTTAAGGGAATTGGCTTATCTCAAACCCTCTAATCGGATGCGGAGAAGCTTCTTCTCGATATCCGAGTTTCTGTAACGGGAAACCCCCGGTATCACCTACTAGCGTTAGACGCGTTCAGGTCACAACTCAAAGAGCCATTCCGTCAAAGAACAATGTGTCAGACTCCCACCCTCTCTGACTCGCTAAGACATTCCCATAAGACGTACTTTTTCTCATCATTGTCTGTTGCTATATTATTTATATGTATTATATGCTTAATGCATTACTGTTGTCAACATAAAAAAACTTGGCGTTTCGACTATACTAATGAGGAATTAATAAAAATTTTGGATAGAGCAGATTATTTAATATGTGCATGGAGAGAAAATAGAATGCCTATAAGCCCTATAAATAAACAAATTGGGCTTTAGTTTCATGGTAAACGAATTTCGTAATCGATTAGCATTTGAAATAGGTTTACAAGAAATGCGGGCTTCTGTATCGTACATATTGGGTCCGTAACGGGTTGAGCAGGAGCTGGCTGATCAAGATGTTGAAAAGTTATTCATAAATAAAAAGACCCCTGAATAAGTGGCCTCTTAAAAATTTTAGATCGCTATGGACAACGGACTGAGTGACAACCCCTTACACACGAGTTAAACTGCCATTAATAAAACAAAAGCGGAAACTACGCAACATGTACAATTTTGCGTTCAATGAACTTCCTTGGGTGGAAGAAAACTAAGGCCTGCGCATCAAAGCGCTAGCCTTAGTTTTACTAACCAAATTCCAACAATTGTTAATGTCAATCCTAGATTTCGCAACTTCCATAAAATACTGTATCTCCCGTGATAACCGTACTCCAACTACGTTATCGACTAGCCTTCCATCCCGCTTCTTGAATAGTATCATTGTTCTCCACTTTGTCCTCTACTGCAACGTCTTTGTTGTTGTNNTCGTCTTCGTCTTCGTCTTCGTCGTCGCCCTCATCATCATCGTCTTCAAAAGCGATTTTCATCACTTCCCCATTTTTATACGTAATCTTCACTTTTTCAACGTCTGTTCCATTTTCCAATACATCATAAAGTTGTTTTAGCAATTCTTCCTTGTACATACTCTCGCACCTTTCTTTAACTAAATTTTTAACTAAACGAATATCTCCACCTAATAGGATCTGTCTAGGCAGAAGGTTCTTGTGTATAATATGATCACTTTTTCAATTTGTTCTGAACTGCATGATTACTCTAATAAAAAAATGCTATCTCGGAGTAATATCGCGAATGTGATTGATCTGTTGTTCTAACCCTGTCTTCAAAGAACTTACTGGATTATAGTTTAATAACATTTTGGCCTTCGATATATCTGCCCAAGTATCCAATGGATCTCCCTTAAGCCGTTCCATAAATTCCAGAGTCGCCTTTTTATTGAGTAAATCTTCAAGTATTGATATTACTTCTAGGATCGAAGCTCTCTCCCTACCTCCAATATTGATTGTTTCCCCGATCACTCCTTCTGCATAAAGAGCCGCAACAGTTGCTTCCACACAATCACTGATAAAGGTAAAATCTCGTGTTTGCTTCCCATCTCCATATATTTTGATCGGTTCGCGATGAAGAATCCCATTGATGAATCGATGAAACGCCATATCCGATCTTTGTCTTGGTCCAAATAAGGTGAAATATCTCAAAATAACAATGGGGATTCCGTAGCTTGCTTGATATACCTTACACAAATATTCACCAGTTAGTTTACTCACCCCATATGGGGAAAGAGGGGTGGGGATAGAATCTTCTGCAACTTTCCCTATTTTTTCACCGTAAACTGATGATGTTGATATATAAATGAACTTTTTGAGCGGACATTCACACACCGCTTCTAGTAAGATCTGGGTGGCTACGATATTATGGTCAACATAGGATTTAAAGTCAGTTCCCCAACTTGTGCGTACACCCGGCATAGCCGCTAAGTGATATACAACTTGAACGCCGTCCAGGAGTCTCGCTAAGTCAGCTTTTCGGAGGTCAACTTGATGAAATTGAAATCGAGGATTTGTAAGCAACAGCTTAAGATTCCTCTGTTTCGTCAGGTTAAGAGCGGGATTGATAAATCCATCGATTCCGACTACCTCGATTTCTTCTATTTTGAGCAATCGTTCACAAAGGTGGGAGCCTATAAAACCCGCGGCCCCAGTTACTAATATTTTCATCATTTTCCTACCCCCAAGTAATGTAATCCATGTCTTCTAACGGTTTTCCCATCAATACAGTTTCTAGCATCAAGAATGATGGATCCCTTCATTCTTGATACTACTTCTGACCAATTGCATTTGTGAAATTGGTCCCATTCTGTAGCAATAATCAGGGCATCAGAATTGGTAACCGATTCATACTGATCGATATAGGAAGAAACATCGGATAACTCAAGGTGCACCATAGGATCATACGTGTGAACACGACAACCCATTTGAACAAGTTGTTTGATAAGAGCAATGGCTGGTGAGGAACGCAGATCATCCGTACCAGGTTTATAGGTCACACCCCAAACCGTAATCTGTTTATCCGCCAAGTCCGGAAGTGCCATACTCAGTTTGCTCAAGTAAAGCTCAATTTGAGTATCATTGATCTCCATCACTGCATCAAGTAGTTTTGTCTCCACGTTTTGCCTTAACGCAGAATGTTTAAGAGAACTTAGATCTTTAGGTAGACATGATCCACCAAAACCTAGTCCTGCGTTTAAAAAATGTCGACCAATCCGAGGATCTGTCGCCAATCCTTTATAGATATCTGTATAATTCACCTCGTAAACATCACATATGCGGGCCATTTCATTAGCGAACGAGATTTTCGTGGCTAGAAAGGCATTGCTAGCGTATTTGATTAGTTCTGCTCCTGTTAAACTGGTAAAAATAAAGGGAGCGTTTCCTCTTTTATAGAGCTTTTTTAGGACTTTAATTGGTCGGTCTGTCTTGGTGCCAAAAACTAGCTTATTGGGATGATATATATCCCATAATGCTGTTCCTTCCCGCAAAAATTCCGGATTAGAAACAATATCAAATAATTCTTCTGCTATGCCCATTTCAACTAACGTCTGGTGAATCCATTCATTGGTTCCTGGTGGAACAGTACTTTTGGTAATGATAATTTTGTAATCCTTAATATTTGAAGCAATGATTTTAACAACCTGGTTAATAAAAGAAAGATTGCTGCTCCCATCTTCCTTGGAAGGTGTGCCCACGGCAATTAGAATAATTGGATAATCCCTAATGCTTTCTTCCACATGAGATGAAAAATGAAGTCTATCTTTTTGGAAGTTTTTGTTGATTAATTCTTCTAACCCTGGTTCATATATGGGGACCTTACCTTGAGTAAGGCTATCAATTTTTGAGTGTTCCCTATCCACACATAGAACTTCATGTCCAAAATCCGCTAAAGCAGTTGCTGTTGTGATTCCTACATAGCCGGCACCTACGACGCATATCCTCATAAATTGGTCAACCTACTCTCATGTATGTCGATTTATTTATTGTATTCATACAAATATGGTGCGTTACAAGTTTTCAACTAGCGCCGATAACATTCATCCCTATAGTAGAATAGTGTATATGATGTAGTTGATAATGATGGAGGCGCCGATGTGGAAGAATATATGATTCAACCGTGGGATAACGAAGATTTGCATTCAGGTATTAGTTTAGATTTGTATGTACCTCCAGAAATTGATGAATTAGCACAGCAGGTAATTACCTACTACGACATAGAGGTCCACGATAAAACGTTAATTACATCAAAGCCGGACAAAGGTGGGGCCATCTGGAAAATTGAAACCGATAAAGGGCCTCGTAGTTT
>PKWS01000309.1:6771-8263 GCA_003132105.1 Desulfosporosinus sp. | reverse complement strand
AGACTTGCCTTCAAGGAACTCTTTATATATCCTTTTTATTATTTCAGCCTCCTCCTGTACAATGGCCAGATCACCATTTTCGTCTTTCGTATAGCCGAGAAATCTATTGTGATTAACAATGACCTTCCCCTCTTGAAAGCGGTAAGCAATTCCCATCCGAGTGATCTGTGAAATATTTGAGCTTTCCTCTTGAGCCAAACTTCCAAGTAAAGTTATCAAGAATTCACCCTTGGAATCAAGGGTGTTTACGTTTTCCTTCTCGAAGAATATAGCAATGTTTTTCTCTTTCAACTGTCGTACATATTGCAAAGTATCAAGTGTATTCCTGGCAAATCGACTGATTGACTTGGTGATCACCATGTCAATCTTACCTGCCATGCAATCTTCAATCATGCGATTGAATTCCACGCGTTTCTTGGTGTTGGTACCACTAATACCTTCGTCGGCGTAAATTCCAGCAGAGTCCCACTCTGGATTGCGTCCAATGTAATCTGTATAATGGGTCACTTGCGCAATATAACTTGATAGCTGCTCTTCATTTTCCGTGGAAACGCGGCAATAGGCGCAGACCCTAAGCTTTGCCGTTGCCTCAAGCCCTTTTAATTCTCGCCTTGGTTTTGCTGGTATAACTGTAACAGTTGCCATTCCTAAAACCTCCCTATAAAATATCATGGCCTCGCTGTAAGGAATATTGTTCCTCAAAAGCAAGGCCATTTTTTAAGTAGAAAATCAAACTGGTGCGTTCCCTGACTACTATTTTGTCCATGATTGCGCTGTATAAGTCCTCAGTGAATTCTGAGATGGTACCCCCCTGCGCCTCAATGATCGCGTCAAGTTCTAAGGTTCTTGCTATACGATTATCCTTCTTTGCCAGTTCTGCAATCCACTCCGTCCGTTCCGCTTGCAGTTTTGTCAACTTACCCACAAGTTCATGATGTTCTGTTTGAAAATGTTTATGGTTTGAATTCATAAAATAAAGCGCCCGTTCTTGCTGGATGAGGATCTCAATCTCCTCATCCAACTTCACGATGCGCTCTTGGTCAATCTCCATAAATTTTTCACGTTCCAACGTTGCTTTATACTTGCTTAAGAGCTTAGTCCGTTCTGTATAAAGCCGATTAAACACCCTGACGAACAGCCCTTCTATGGTCTTTTCTTTAACTCTACCCATGCTACAAAAATCTTTTCCTTCTATGATATATAGGTGCTGCAAACCCAACAAACTGACTCGGCAACATTCCCGCAATTATCTATATGTCGTTTATAGGTTTTGCCACAATGGCCACACTGGATGGTTCCGGTCAAAGCGTAGCGTTTTAGATATTTCTCTCGGCTCCCTTCAACGTTACCTTTGGACTTGGCTCGTTCCACCATCAATTCCTGGACCTTTTCGAAATCTTTTCTCGAAACAATGGCCGGGTGGGTGTCCCTGACATAGTACATTGGTACTTCACCTTTATTTCGTTTCTTCAAAGGTGCATTCTGAGATCCC
>PKWS01000309.1:0-6730 GCA_003132105.1 Desulfosporosinus sp. | reverse complement strand
CCCGGTACCAACAACCGTTTCATCCTCTTCTTTTAAGCCTTTCCTTACCACTTGTTCCATCACGGAGAGCATCATAATCGTTAAAAGAACGAGATAGGCCAAGGCTTCCACTCTTTCCGGCTTATCTAGGTAAAGCGAATTGACAAAATGGGGATTTTTTAATTGCTGAAAGCGTTTTTCTACGCTACTTTGAGTCTTATATTCTAAAAGCATGGCTTCCGCAGAAAGATTAAGATCATTGCTCGCTAAAACAAACGTACTTTCCTTGCGGATCCTTTCTTGAATTAAAGCGTCGTCTCGTTGGTAGGTAATACAGAGCTGGTATTCAGTCGTCGTCAGATTTTTTGACGGGTCCAGAGACGGACGACCCGGCCTCTTTTTTTCCACGAGCTTGGGCACGATGGTTATCCCGTGAAAGTTTGCCTTCAGAAGTCGCTTATTCTGTAGAAGCGCGATCTCTCGCGTTGCATCGTCCAAACAGGCGAAGATGCGCTTTTGATACTTCTTGATCTCTTGATCGAGACGAGCTTGTTCAGTTTTTACCTTTCTCTCAGTACTCTTGACCTTGGCGGGTTCTAGCGCAGTGGAATAGACAACAGCATACTTCAAAGTGTGCCCTTTATAGTCTCCAGTGCTTTCCGCCACAACATATTCCACATCCTTGTTATGGGCATTCCGGTAAGCTGCCTGTTGGCCGTATTCACCGACTCCTCTTTCAATCAACACCTTGGCTTCGTTGATATTATCCGGCATCCGAGTGATAAAGTTCATCTTCACTGCTTTCATTTTGGTGAGGATCTCGTCGGAAAAAAGAGCACTGTCGGCTATATAATAAAAGGTCGTCTTATCGACCTGAAGCTGCTCCAAAAGCTTCACTACGTCATCGATGTTTTCCTTGTTGTAGGTCTTATCGCTCATATTTCCAGAGAGCACTTTAGCATCGACAATGGTTCCGTTGGCTGTTCCAATACCCATCTTAATCTGCTTTTTATCGGGCCGTCTCGCTTTACTATGGCCGAAATCGATGGAAATAACGCCGATCTTGCCTTCTGCCGTTTCGTAGTTCCCCCACATGATGAAGGAGGTGGTGTCATAGTTGATGTTCTTGATTTGTATCCCATAGGTCAGCAAAGCGTTGGCACAGATCTCTGAAAAGATTTTGCGACATCCTGCCTCGTAGAAGACATCCAGGAAATAGCTAAAGCGGTCGTCTCTTATTTGTTCCAATTCCACGGGAGCGTGAAAAATACCCTCAAGATCCTTGGTTTGATAGTACTCATTCAATTGATATAAGGGTTTGTATCCTTCTTCCGCCATCGGTGCCATTAAAATCATGGCTTCAATACTAGGAGAAATGTCCATAGGGCGTCCGGTTGCTTTTTGCATATGCTTATTGATGATTTGTGGTAAGCCTATCTTTTCACACAATCCAACAAAGAGTTGAAGTCGGCCATCGGTATAGGTCCGTACGTGATTCAAATCGATCGTTTCTGTTTGCATAATGCATCTCTCCCTGCTCTAGCAAGCGGTTTTAATGCTATCATACATTATCCTTCGGGAGTTGTTCAGAAAAACCATATAATGGTATATTAAATACTCAAATGGGAATTTCTGTTTTTTTAGAATATGAGATATAAAGTATACGATAAGTAATTTTCCTTATAACTAATTTACTATTAGAGACTCTTCAGGACATTCATAATTCGTTAGATCTGCATTTTTCAATATTTCGGTCAAGCTAAATACATTGGGTAATATATTATTGGCATAGTACTTAGCACTAGCTACTTTCCCTTTGTAAAAGGTAGTTTCGAAATGATCCGCAGGTAATTCTGCGATCTTCCTTAGGGCAACCAAAGCTTGCTCCAGTAAACACTCTGCCACCACTACCTGTGAACATACAAATAAAGCTCTTGTCGCATATAGACCTATTAACTCATCCCTCTTGTCGAGATGCCACAAATCGTATAATTTTCTTACTTCATCCATGCAAGTGTAGGCCTTATCAAGGTTGTCAAATTCCTTCTCAAGACCTGCCGTAGCCTTGTTAGCATCAATAACGGACTTTATATCAACCATCCAGTTAACAAAAGGCTCACCATCTTCCATCCTCATCTTGCGCTTCACTAGGTCTTGAGCATGAATGAACGATGTTCCTTCCCAAATAGTCAATATTTTGGAGTCTCGCAGAGACTGTTCTATCGGAAACTCATTAGTGTAGCCAACTCCACCTAATACTTGCATGGCTTCACATGTCATAGCAACTGCTGTTTCACTACCGTAGCACTTGATTAAAGGAGTAAGTATCGAGGCTATCTCCTCACATTTCTTGGCTTTGGGCTTATCGCTGGAATTTTCGGCAATATCAAGACAATAGTATCCCTTAAATATCATAGCCCTTATACCTTCGGTATGAGCCTTCATATCCATCAACATTCTTCGAACATCGGGATGTTTAACGATCGTTACTCTTTCACCTTTGATGTAGCCTTGTACTCTTTCAAGTGCATACTGTGAGGCTTGGGCATAGGCTGAAGAGGCTTGTGCATTCGCGTTGTGTCCAGTTCCAATACGGGATTCGTTCATCATCCGGAACATCATGGCCAGCCCCTGGGATCGTCCTTTTTCATTAGGTGGAGCACCCAGCATGATACCATAGCACTCATCATCTTCACCGTAGTTTAACATACATGTGGCTGACCCTTTTAGACCCATCTTATGCTCAACTGCTATAGTCGTAACGTCATTAGACTTACCCACACTACCGTCTGCATTGACCCAAAACTTAGGCACAATATAAAGCCCTAAACCAGCCGATCCAAGGCATCCTTGAGGCGGACGTGCTAAAACCATATGGATGGTATTATCACATATAGAGCCATCACCAGCCGTAATAAACATCTTGGACCCTTTAATCTTATATATCCTAGGGTCATCCGTTGGATAGGCTCTAGATAATGCATCCCCTACATCTGAACCAGCGGACGGTTCTGTGAGGTTCATGGTTCCTTGCCATTCGCCACTTAGCATTTTGGGAAGGAACCTTTGCTTATCTTCCTCTGTACCAAAATTCAGAATTATATTGGATGCACCTGAAGTTAGTTTAATATTAGAACCCATGGCCGGGCAGGCTGCCGAAATCATCTCAGCTACGGATTTAAAAACAATTAGGGGCATGCCACCTTCAATTTGGATACACTCACTACTTGAACCCCATCCATTTTTTTGAATAAATTGAAATACTTCTTTATAACCCGGAGGGGATGTTACGACCCCATTTTCAAAAGTAACTGGATTTTTATCGCCCACCACATTGATAGGACTTATAACTTCACGGCATATTTTATAGCCTTCAGTCAAAATCTGGTCAATATCATCCATGCTGTAGAAATCTTTAAAACGGTCACATTCCATGACTTCCTTAGTTGGCAGCCATTCTTTTAAAATAAATTTTAGATCACGGACATTGTATTTGAATTCCATGTTAATTCCTCCAATTCTGATAGACTCTCGACATCCGCCAAGACAGATGGGGCATCCTGACTTGGCAAATTATGTCCAGTACCTTCTATCACCAATCTCGTCTTGGAAGACCGTATTCAATAATATTTTTAGAGATAATCTCGCGTTGTATCTGACTGGTTCCCTCAACAATTTGCAGCTGCTTGGCATCACGGATATAGCGCTCCATAGGGTGATCTTTGATGTAACCATGTCCGCCTAATATTTGAGCGGCATCAATGGCCACCTTCATAGCCATATCTGTCGGATATAATTTCGACATTGATAAAGCACCAGCGTATCGTTTATCAATTTTTCCAGCATCGATCAGTTCGGCGGCTTGAAAAATCAGCAACCTAGCCGCCTCTATTTGCAACGCCATGTCGGCGATCATCCAACGGAGCCCTTGATGATCGGTCAGTGGTTTACCAAAGGTCGTCCTCTCCTTAGCATAAGCAATTGCATACTCTAAGGCCCCCTGAGCTAATCCAAGTCCTCTAGCTCCTACAATGGGCCGCATCGAATTAAGGGTCTTCATCGCCACTTTGAACCCTTCATTTTCAACCCCTAATAAGTTCCCCTTAGGTATGCGTACATTGTCAAAAACTACTTCACAGAGAGGTACGCCGCGGACTCCCATTTTCCGTTCCAGTGTCCCAATAGAAAATCCGGGTGTATTTGCCTCTACAATAAAGGCACTCATTCCCTTCATACCCTTTTTAGGGTCTGTTTTCGCGAAGACTGTAACGTAATCGGCCACAGAGGCGCCACTAATAAAACATTTTGTTCCATTAATAATATAGTCGTCTCCATCACGTACAGCCTTCGTTTTGATGTTAGCAGCATCAGATCCAGCACCAGGTTCCGTCAGGCAGAAAGCAGCTCTCTTTTCGCCCATTGCGATCGGCGTCAGGTATTTTTGTTTTTGTTCCTCCGTTCCAGCAATTCGTATTGGCAAAGTCGGCAGATACGTCAATAGTAAAATCAATCCCGTACTGCAACAGTACTTTGAGACTTCTTCTATAGCTATACAAAGACCTGTTGCACCAAGCCCACTTCCTCCATACGCTTCTGGAAAACTAACCCCAGTTAAGCCAGCGTCTTTTAGGACCTGGAAAATGTCATACGGGTATTCCCCTGTTTCATCAATTTCGGCGGCACGAGGTTTTACCTTTTCTTCAGCCACGTCCCGAACCATCTTGCGAAGCATCGTAAGTTCTTCATCAAATTGAAAATTCATTTCTACTCCTCCTTAATATTTCTGTTATTGGACAATGTCTTTCTACCCATTTCCGTCTTCATACCCCATTCTCCCTTGAGAATTTTTCAATATTGGTGAGGGATTGTGTGCTTCAAATAGTCAAGTTCTCCACTATCGTAGAAATACCTTGGCCTCCGCCTATACACATTGTAGCTAAGCCGTATCGTTTTCCAGTACGCTTTAATTCATTGATCAATTTAATCATGATGATAGCACCCGTGGCTCCTAAAGGATGGCCTAACGCGATAGCCCCACCGTTCACATTGGTTTTAGCTACATCCATACCTAACTCTTTGATCACTGCCAGAGATTGGGCTGCAAATGCCTCGTTGAGCTCTATTAAGTCAATCTGATCCAGCGTCAATCCTGCCATCTTAAGGGCTGCACGAGTAGCCGGCACTGGCCCTATGCCCATGATTTGAGGTGGCACTCCTTTCGCTCCCATCCCGATCACCCGGGCTAATGGTTTCAGACCGTAGGCTTTAGCCTTTTCCGGTGTTGTCACGATCATAACGGCAGCTGCATCATTGCGTCCGCTGGAATTGCCAGCGGTTACGGTACCACCTTCTTTAAAGACTGGCGCCAATTTAGTGAGCTGCGCCATGCTGGTTTCCCGTGGATGTTCATCGGTATCAAAGGTGACGATACCCTTTTTTCCTTTAATTTCGTAGGGAACTATTTCCTCCTTGAACAACCCCTCCCTGATTGCACGCAGTGCTCGTTCCTGGCTCATAAGTGCAAATTCATCCTGTTCTTGGCGACTGAGATTGTATTTTTCGGCAAGGTTTTCGGCCGTTATTCCCATGGTCAAGTGTCCGTAACGGTCCTGAGGCTGGCAGCGGGGTTGGCTTTCTGTATTAGAATCTAGAATTTCCGCATTTCCCATACGGAAGCCATATCGAGCGTTCCTCAGATAATAAGGAGCAGTACTCATGCTTTCTGCCCCACCAGCCATCACCGTTTCCTGGGCCCCACACCAGATGGATTGTACGGCATTATTGAGTGCTGTCAGGGCCGAACCGCATTGACGATGTACTGTATAGGCCGCCACTTCTTCGGACATATTTGCTCTCAGCCACGCTAAGCGGGCTACGTTAGGATTGTCACCGCTTTGTTTGGTATGACCGAAGATGACCTCGTCGATGTCCCCATCAGGAATACCGCTGCGCTTGATCACTTCCCTTATGACTTGGGCCGCTAGATAATCTACCTCTATATCCTTCAGAGTACCACCCACTCTGCCAATCGCTGTTCTAACTCCTGATACTATAATTGCCTCTTGCACGCTCTTATCCCCCTTCGCCTATAATGCAAATTCTTTCCTCAGTTGGTTTGCTATGATGTTGCGCTGAATTTCTGAAGTGCCTTCATAGATGCGTGCTATACGAGCATCTCGGTAGAAGCGCTCAACTTCACATTCCCGCATGTATCCCATGCCACCATGGATCTGAACGGCCATATCCGCTACCCGACCATAGACTTCTGATCCAAAGGTTTTCACAATGGCTGCCTCTTTGATCACTGTTTCTCCTCGGTCAATTTTCCGAGCAACATCATAGGTCAAGCTACGCAAAGCCTCAATCTCAATTGCCATATTAGCTAAATAATGCTGGATAATTTGATTTTCAAAAATCGGTTTGCCAAACTGGATGCGTTGCAGAGAGTATTTGATACTTACTTCCATTAACTTTTGGCAAGAACCAAGATTTCTAGCCGCCAGTCCAGCACGTCCATTAGCTAAGATCTTGAGGGCATTGATATATCCCTGCCCAACCTCGCCTAACACATTCTCAACGGGGACCTCGCAGTCCTCAAAAATAAGCTCTGCGGTTTGAGACCCGTGAAGACCCATTTTCTTCTCATACTTGCCTATTGTAAACCCTTTAAAGTTTCGCTCAACGATAAATGATGTTATCCCCTTGCTCCCTTTACTCTTGTCCGTCACTGCCATCACTGTGAATACACCAG
>PKWS01000148.1 GCA_003132105.1 Desulfosporosinus sp. | reverse complement strand
ATGTTTACCTCATAGCGGGCTATTAGGTGAACATGCCGACGCAGTATGACATAAAATAGATGGGCATACTGACTTGTTATTTTTTGGAATGTGCCTTATACTGTGGAACTAAAAATTATGTTTGGAGGACGGTTCTGTGGCGAACACAAAAAGACGCCGCAAGAAGAATATGCTAGTGAATAAGAGAGCAAGCACCCTGAAAGAGTCAATACGCAATGAAGTTATTGGGATTTTTGTGGTTGGAATGGCTTGCTTAGGACTAGTCGCGCTGTACTCCGAAAGAAGTGGCGTGGTCGGCGGAGAAATTAAACAGCTTTTAACAGTTCTCGCTGGGGGTGGACGGGTCTATATCCCCATTATGGTGGGAGCCTGGGGTCTTGCTTATATGAACCAGCGTATTCCCCGTTTGGGAGCCAAAGTCGTGGGGGCAATCCTTCTTTGGCTTGTTTACCTTGGGCTTCTCCATTTACAGTTACAGGGTATAGATACCTTTTCTAAGACTGATATTTTTAATGAAGGGAAGCTCGGACACGGTGGCGGGGTTATCGGTGCAGGAATTGTGGCCCTGTTAAAAACAACGATTGGTATATCTGGCAGTTACGTCGTTTTAATTATGGGAGCTTTTATGGGGGCACTACTGATCTCAAACCGCTCTTTGATTCGAGGAGTACAAGAAGTTAGTCAAGCGGGAAAAGAATCAGGACTATGGATGAAACAACATATGAACGATTTTATCGACGTTTTAAAGAATTCTGAAGGCGACAACTCAGGTGAAAAGGACTCTGTATCACAAGACGATTTAAAAGCAGAGGATAAAAACACCAAAAAAATGAGTACGACACCAAAGGGGCTAGCACTTGCTCTAGATCCTGATGTTGTCGAACGGCCGCTTGTCATCAGAACTCTTGAAGATCGAAATGAGCTTCAAGTCGAAACTAATGAACCGAAGGGACAGTTAGGGTTTGAAAAGATGTTCGGAGGAGTGCACTCAAATACGATCAATCCACCTGGAAAGGTGACAAGTACACCCATTTCTCGTCAGACTCGTGAAGATGGGAGTTTTCAGCTTCCCCCAATTGCTTTATTAAATAAAGCTTTGAAACTAAAAAACCCCAGGCTTAATAAGGACTTAGCCGATAATGTGAAGATCCTAGAAGAAACTTTGGCCAGTTTCGGTGTGAAAATAAAAGTGACACAGGTTACGCAAGGACCTGCCATTACACGTTATGAAGCACAACCTGCTCCGGGTGTAAAAGTAAGTAAAATAACCAATTTGGCCGATGATATTGCTCTAAGCTTAGCTTCTGCTGATGTACGCATTGAAGCACCTATTCCCGGGAAATCCGTCGTAGGTATTGAGGTGCCGAATAAAGAAATAGCTATGGTTCATTTTAGAGAAGTGCTAGAAACACCGGAATTTCAAAGGGCTCAGAGTAAGCTGGCGTTGTGTTTAGGTAAAGATATTACGGGCAATCCCGTGATCGCAGATTTAACGAGAATGCCCCATCTTCTGATTGCAGGGGCCACAGGCTCTGGAAAATCAGTGTGTATTAATGCGCTAATTCACAGTATTCTATTTAAGGCTCGCCCGGATGAAGTGAAGTTTTTATTGGTTGATCCTAAAAGGGTTGAATTGGCGAACTATAATGGGATCCCTCATCTAATAGCACCTGTTGTGACAGATCCCAAAAAAGCAGCTGGAGCCTTAAAGTGGATCGTGACTGAAATGGAGACCCGCTATGAACTCTTTGCAGCAGCCGGCGTGAGAGACATCGTTCGCTACAACTTTTTGCGTACTCAGGATAAGAAGGAAGAGCATCCCCCTTTACCGTATGTCGTGGTGATCATTGATGAGTTAGCTGATCTAATGATGGTTGCACCCGGCGATGTTGAGGATGCGATATGCCGATTGGCTCAAATGGCTCGTGCTGCAGGGATTCACCTGATTATTGCGACTCAACGTCCTTCAGTTGACGTCATCACCGGCATAATTAAAGCAAACATACCTTCCCGCATTGCCTTTGGAGTTTCGTCTCAAACGGATTCAAGGACAATTCTAGATATGAACGGAGCAGAAAAACTATTAGGTCGTGGAGATATGCTTTATTATCCCATGGGTGCGAGTAAGCCACTGCGCGTACAGGGATGTTATTTGGGCGATAAAGAAGTGGAAAATGTCGTAACATTTTTACAAAATCAGGCTAAGCCAGAGTACCAAGAAATCCCTAACATGGATCTAGGGAATGCTAAAACAGAAGACATGGAAGATGCACTCTTTTATCAGGCTGCTCAGCTTTTCATAGAAGGTGGGACTGCTTCTGTCTCTCTTTTACAACGCCGCTTACGCATCGGGTATACACGAGCAGCTCGCTTGATGGACTTTCTCGAGGAGAAAGGGGTTGTTGGGGGATATGAAGGCTCTAAACCGCGGGAGGTTCTAATGACAAGGGGACAGTTTGAGTTGAAGTTTGGCCAATGGAGAGATGAACTTACGCACTAGTTGCATAATGCTGCTGTAGCATTTATGATTAGATATGTAGAATACAGCGAAATTGGAAGGAATTAAGAATGATTAAGGAGATCAATGTTCAAGAACTTATAACTCTAGATCATCCAATTCTTGTCGATGTGCGTTCAGAGGGGGAATTTACTGAAGCAACAATTCCGGGGGCGGTCAATCTTGAACTGTTTGATAACGTAGAACGTGCTCAGGTCGGCACAACATATACACAAACTACACCTAGTTTGGCTCGTGAACAGGGCTTAAGTATAATTAGTCCAAAGCTTCCGCAATTAGTAAAAAAGTTGGAGGAACTATCGAAAAAAGGTCCTTTAGTTCTTTTTTGCTGGAGAGGTGGGATGCGGAGTAAGTCTCTGGCGACGGTCGTTGAATTAATGGGCATTCCAATCTACCGTTTACTAGGGGGATATAAAGCATACCGCAATCAAGTTCTTGAATTTTTTCAAACTAAACTTTCCTTTCAGGTTGTGGTGCTTCGTGGAAATACAGGGGTTGGAAAAACTGATCTTTTGCGCCAGTTACGGGCGGAGGGATATCCTGCGATTGACCTTGAGAAACTTGCCAATAATAGAGGATCAGTATTTGGAGCTATGGGTCTAGGGGATCCACCGTCTCAAAAAAAATTCGAAGGATTATTATATGAGGAACTTATATCGTTAAGCAAATTTCCTTATATTATTGTAGAATGTGAGAGTAAACGAATTGGTAGAGTTACACTACCCATCAATTTTTATGAAGCGATGCAAGAGGGAATACAAGTACTTCATTACGATTCTTTGAAAAATCGGGTACAACGCTTGTTGAAAGAGTATACATCAGTACCCAACGCACTTCATGAGATTGGAGTTGCTTTGGAGAGACTGATTAAGACTTTGGGCCATGTCAAAGTTCGAGAATTACGCACCTTATTAGAAACAGGCTGTTTGGATGTCTTTACAGAGCGACTACTTGTCGAGTACTATGACAAACTCTATGCCTATCCCAATGAACCAAGCTCAGAGTATGCGTTTTATTTGAATTATCAAGAGCCTGTGAAGGCATTAAGGGAGTTGGAATGCTATCTTGATGAAAAGGTGGCCCAACCAAGCGGAGAATCTGCTGTATTTGGAGTACGATATTCAGCAAAATAAACCGGGATTGCTCGGAGCAGTGACGACGCTGATTGGGATGCTGGACCTTAATATTTTATCGGTCACGGGAATTGGGCATACCCGAAGGGGGCTTTTATTAGAGGCTCAATCTGATGCCAAAGTAAGAGCGTTACATGAAGCGCTGATAGAAGTGGAAGCCATTAAAGTTACGGCATTTCGCCCTCCTACTTTGTCAGATCGGATCGCGTTACGCCATGGCAAACGGTTGGACATGGCTGAGATAAATCCTCCCACCTATCGATTTGTTCGCGAAGAATTAGGTGTGCTTGTTGACTTTTTAGGAGATACTTTACTTGAAGGTGGAAATCTTATTATCGGGATACGAGGAATGCCTCGTGTGGGAAANNTGTCGTCGACTATTATTCGTCAAACTATACGGACAGACTTATTACTTGATCTGTCGGATAATAGTATCTTTCTAATTGATGGCATTACAAGTACAACGAGGGGAAACAAGGAACATTGGTCTTTACTAGAGAAAGTATTACAAATGCCAACGGTAAAGATTATCGAACACCCGGATGTTTTTCTTCGAGATGGACGTTTGGAAGTTGACTTTGATTTTATTATCGAAATCCGTCATCACGAGGAAGATGTGATTCGAATTGAGGATATTTCCACGAGTTTCACGGCATTTGATTTAAGCTGATGGTGAGAGAAGGGGGCCTTTCAATGGCAGGAGAAGGACAAATGCTCCAGGCCGCTAGGGAAGAAAAACAATGGAGTTATACGTATACTGAGGAAATAACGAAAATCCGCATTCGTTATATTAAAGCACTTGAAGAGGAAAAATATGAGATACTCCCAGGAACGACTTATGTTAAGGGGTATTTGCGAACCTATGCCAAACAATTGGGCTTAAACTCGGATGAAATTATCGCACTCTATAACTCTTCAGCGATGCCTGACACTATCCCCGTTCTTGAATCACCTAATAGACTGGTAAAAGATCGTCCTCTTTGGATTCGGCCAGCGCTGATAGGAGGTGTGGCGGTTTTGGCCATCATGTTGGTAATCGCTATTTCCGCTTTAAGCCAGTCTGGAAAAAAACAAGTAGCATCTCCGTACGCCCCGGCAGCCTTGCCAACTGCGCCGCAAGCTGAGAAGACTACGCCAGCACCAACTGTCCCGGTAGTTCCTAACCCAGCGGACGTGCCCGCGACTACACAGGATGGCTTAACAGTTCAACTGGTTTTCACACAACTCTGTTGGATTGAGGTTAGAGTTGATGGACAGCCTTCTTGGCAGGCAGAGTTTAAAGCTGGAACAAGCAAAGAGGTTAAAGGGACGGACAAAATCGAACTGGTCAAGGTTGGAAATGCAGGAGGTCTTACGGGTACCTTGAACGGCAAAACATTGCCGGTTCTGGGTAAGAGCGGCGAAGTTGTCAATAATGTCGTTTTAACCAAAGATTACTTGAATCAACTATAAGATTATTTGCGGATAAAGGAGCGTTTATATTGGCTAAGGATTCTTCATTTGATATTGTTTCCAAGGTGGATATGCCGGAAGTAGAAAATGCAATTCAGCAGGCTCAGAAAGAACTCGCCAATCGGTTCGATTTTAAGAACAGTAAATCATCCATTAAGCTTGAGGTAGATAAGATCATATTGATTTCAGATGACGATTTTAAATTGACCAACGTGGTTGATATTCTGGAAAGTAAACTAGTTAAGCGAGGGGTTTCCTTGAAAGCTTTAGAGTACGGGAAGGCTCAACCGGCTGCCGGGGACACAGTTAGGCAGGAAGTTAAACTGGTACAGGGGATTGCCCAGGAAAAGGCAAAGCTCATTAACAAAGTCCTTAAAGACAATAAAATAAAAGTAGCTAGTTCTATACAGGGCGAAGAGATTCGGGTGACTGGCAAGAACAAGGATGACCTCCAAGCGGTCATGACCTTACTACGTAAGGAAGACTTCGGCATCGAACTACAGTTTATCAACTATCGATAAAGAGGGGTTGCCCCTCTTTTCTCTTTTGCCGCTTTATATTAATTGAGTTGTGTTTAAACAGAAAGGTGAGACTATGCGTATACGAAATTTTTTGCCCATGAATCGATCGGATATGGAGGCACGTGGCTGGGATGAACTAGATTTTCTCCTAATTACCGGCGACGCCTATGTAGATCATCCTAGCTTTGGAATTGCTATAATTGCTCGTGTCTTGGAAAAACATGATTTTCGAGTGGGAATTTTGGCGCAGCCCGATTGGAAGGATCTTAAAGATTTTCGAGCAATGGGGAAACCCCGCTTGGCGTGCTTGATATCTGGAGGGAATCTCGATTCCATGGTTAATCATTATACGGCGGCCAAAAAGAAACGGCATAAGGACGCCTATTCTCCTGGAGGAAAGACCGGGCTCCGTCCAGACCGAACAACAATCGCTTATTCAAATCGCGTACGGGAAGCGCTTCCGGGTGTTCCTGTTATTATAGGGGGAATTGAGGCTTCCTTGAGACGTTTTGCTCATTATGATTATTGGAGTAATGACGTCCGGCGCTCTATTCTACTCGATAGTCAAGCTGACTTGCTTGTCTTTGGGATGGGAGAAAAGGCGATTGTGGAGGTCGCCGAGCGTCTGAATAATGGGGTACCGATTGAACAGATTACGGATGTGAGGGGAACAATGGTGCCTTTGACGGGGGATATTGTGCCTCAAAATACCTTTGTTCTGTCAAGTTTCGAGGACGTTGCAACTGATACGAAAAAGTATGCTCAGGCTTTTTGGGTGCAATATAACCAGCAGGACCCTTTCCGAGGGAAACCAATGGTTCAACCTCATGGACGCAAAAGCGTGCTGCAAAACCGGCCCTCACTTCCCTTGACACAAGCAGAAATGGATGCAATCTATGCCCTGCCTTTTATGGGGACGTATCATCCGTCCTATGAAGACCAAGGGGGAGTCCCGGCTATTGAAGAAGTGGAATTTAGCCTTACTAGCGTCAGGGGATGTTATGGAGCATGCTCTTTTTGTGCGTTAACGTTTCATCAGGGGCGAATTGTTCAAAGCAGAAGTGCCGAATCGATTATTCGGGAAGCTGAGAAGATGACTTGGAATAATCGCTTTAAAGGATATATTCACGACGTAGGGGGCCCTACAGCCAACTTTCGTCGGGCGGCGTGCAAGGAACAATTAATCAGGGGAGCTTGTTCACATAAACAGTGCCTTTTTCCTGAGCCGTGCGATAAACTTGAAAATGATCATGAGGAATATTTGGATCTTTTGCGCAGCTTGCGTAGTTTGCCGAAGGTAAAGAAGGTGTTCGTTCGTTCTGGTATCCGTTATGATGCCGTCTTGGCAGATCGAAAATCTGGAGTTGGGTTTATACGTGAGCTTTGTGAACACCACGTCAGCGGTCAATTGAAAGTGGCTCCTGAACATGTCAGTCAGGAAGTTCTTCGTCTCATGGGCAAGCCAGGGAAAGCCGTGTACGAAGAATTTGTCCAGCGGTTCCGAGAGGCAAATGAAGAACTAGGAAAAGAACAATATCTCGTCCCCTATTTGATGTCTTCTCACCCAGGAAGTACCCTCAAAGAAGCTGTCGAATTAGCTGAATATGTTCGAGACATGGGTGTCAATCCAGAACAAGTCCAGGATTTTATCCCGACGCCGGGAACACTCTCCACCTGTATGTATTACACCGGCTTAGATCCCCATACCATGCAGGAAGTTTATATCCCGCGTAGCATGCATGAGAAGGCTATGCAGAGGGCTTTAATACAGTATCGGAGTCCTAAAAATCATGAGTTAGTGGAAGAGGCCTTACGTTTAGCTCATCGTGAGGATTTAATCGGGTATGGACCTAAATGTCTTATTCGACCCAGAAAATATATACGAGCAGATCTGTTAGAAAAGGATGGGAAGCCAATTAAACTGAGTAAGGGACGAGTGAGAAGATCGGGCATGAAGAAAAAGGAC
>PKWS01000255.1:7936-8777 GCA_003132105.1 Desulfosporosinus sp. | reverse complement strand
TCCTTAGCTTTTCCAAATCGTGTGTCCGTACTTTCGACAGAATAAGAGATGATCGGCGTCACATCTGACCCTTCATCTACCAGTCGCTTCATGACTTTTATAATTTCACTTAATGTACAATGTGATCCTGTAACAGCGAACCCAATTTTCAACCCGTCAAACTGCATCTCTTCGCACCTCCACTATTAAGACTGAACCGTAGCATTCATCGTGGTCAAGTGACGGAGAATAAGTTGAGGATAGATTTGAGCAAGAATTCGGCCGGCTGTTTTGGGAGCCACAATACCAGGGAGACCCGGAGCCAGAAGTGCTTTTATGCCAAGCATCTGCGCATATTCAAAATCCGTCCCTCCCGGAATAGAAGCCAAATCCACGATAACTGCATCCCGTGCCACCTTTTCTAACATCTCGGCATCTAATATAAGATGAGGTACGGTATTGAAAATGATTTCCGCACGTCCAATCTTATCCTCAAGATCCGAAAAATGTACAGCATCAAGTCCCATTTCAACAGCACGTGCTAAGTCTGAAGGCTTACGAGCAACCCCTGTCACATGTGCTCCAATACCTTGTAACATTCGCGCCAGAGTCCAACCACACCGTCCTAAACCTAAGACCATGCTTTCACTGCCATGAATTGTAATGGTTGTGGCCTCCATCGCCATTTGAATGGCTCCTTCTGCCGAAGGTATGGAATTTAGGATAGTAATTTCAGTAAGGGATTTGGTTTCTACTAACTGGATTCCCATCTTTTCTGCCACTGACTTCAAAGCCGGCCGCGCGAAACCAATGATCAGTGGAACACGCGCTGGAATAGCTTGAAGTACTTCTTTGTTTAGTA
>PKWS01000255.1:2749-7925 GCA_003132105.1 Desulfosporosinus sp. | reverse complement strand
CTAAACGAATTCCTTTCAGATCCGCACTCATCTTTATGCCCCCTTTGAGACAGTGTCCCATTGACTACTATCCATTATATGAGGGAAGGAGGGCAGCGGTTACGCGTGAATTACTTAATCAAGGAAATTCTCGAGTCCTATGACAAGATTAGTCAACTCGGATGCCTTGCGAATACCTAACATTACCCCCGGCATATAGGTTTCTCTCGAGAATGCATCATGCCGGATTGTCAGAGCTTGACCTAACCCTCCAAATAAAACTTCTTGGTGGGCAATCAACCCAGGTAACCGCACAGAGTGAATATGAATTCCTCCAATATCCGCCCCGCGGGCCCCTGCAATTTTCTCATACTCATTCGGGTGGCCCTGCGCCATGGGTTCTCTGACTTCTAAGATCCCTTGGGCCGTTTTTAAAGCAGTTCCCGATGGGGCATCTAGTTTTTGATCATGGTGTAGTTCAATGATTTCCACATGTGGAAAGTATTTTGCTGTTTCCCTGGCAAATCGCATCATCAAAATCGCCCCAATGGAAAAATTTGGTGCTAAGAATGCGCCTACGTGTTCTTTGACTACGAGGGCACGAATTTCTTCAATTTCAGATTCATCCATCCCGGTTGTTCCAACAACTGGAACTACTCCGGCCAGAATTGCCGTTTTGGAATTTTTAAAAACGGATTGAGGATTTGTAAAATCCACCAAAACATCGGCGCGCGTCTCAATCAAGATTTCATGATCTAATGGACCTGTAATATCAACTCCGACTCGCGGTGAGCCTACAACAAACCCAACATCCATCCCAAGATGTCGTGTATCAGAAGCTCCCACCAATAGGAGATCATCTTGTTTTAAAAGCGAGCGAATCACTTCCTGACCCATTTTTCCACTTGCTCCTGACACAAAAACTCGAATTTTCTTCAAAGGAAACCCCTCCTGTAAGATAAGGCAAAAACCCCGTTGCAAAATGCAATGCGGGGTTACAGCTTTTCCATTCATTTTATTGGGTATCCAGTCCTCTGTCAAATTTGAATTTAACGGATTTTTTCAAACTTATTATTCAAATCAATAATGATGACTTCAGACCCTATTTTTTTGATAGTTTGCCAAGGTATCACCAATATTTCTCGCTCCCGATCTCCCTTAGAACCCCAAAAACCTGAGAATCCTCCGCGGGAGGTTAGAATGATCGCTTCAACGGATCCATTTATGGAAATATCAAGATCAGCGTCCCCCACCAAGCCAAGTTTCGCTCCATCATATAAATTGATGATTTCTTTACCAGCAAGATCACTTAAAAGCATCTTATTCCCTCCTATAGGCACATTCCAGAAAATAACCAGTCAGTATGCCATTCTAACGCGGAAGTCAGCTGTCAGAACCCGGATGTGTCAGATCTTCTGATCTCTGGCCTCTGTCATCTGACCTCTGGAGACATACCTCCTTGTCTGACGCAAAATATCCAAGGCATCTTTGACTTGTTATTTTCTTTCATATGCCTTATTTCCGCAATCTTATCCAAGCACTCAATACAAAAGGTTGTAAAATGGCTAGGAATAAGGAAATGGCAGCAAGTGGTTCAACAAAAAAGATCGAATTACTCCACCAATCTTCGTTGATTTTCAGGAAGGAGAACAAGAGTTCCAGTGAGAGGTAGATACCCCCTGCTGTGCCCACCAATTGACTTAAAGCAGTGGCCAACTGGTTTGATGTAGACTGAGATCGCCACATCATCCTAAACTTTCGTTCACGTACAGAAATGATAACTCCAATAACCAGAACCATAACCCCAAGGGCTTGCATTTTCACTCCCCCTCATGGGGAGTGTATGAACAGACAAACTTCCGTAGAACAAAGAATTTGATAGATTATCACAATGCTCCTCAGATTTGAGATCCTTTATCTAAGTCCGGTCGAGCCAAACCCCCCTGCTCCCCGAGGGGTTTCCTGGAGTTCTGAGACTTCTTCGAATAATGCATGAAAAACCGGCATAAAAACCATTTGAGCTATTCGATCCCCTGGGTTAATTGTCACTGGCTGGTGTCCTAGGTTTTGCACCAACACTTGAAGTTCTCCTCGATAATCAGAATCGATTACACCGACGCCATTCGTCAACCCCATCCCGTAACTACTAGCCAGACCGCTTCGCGCAAAAACAAGTGCAACTATATCCTGACTTGGAAGCTCGATGGCAAGACCAGTCGGAATCTTAACATTCTCTCCTGGATTGACTATCAAAGGCTCTTTAAGATTTACGCAGAGATCGACACCTGCTGAGGCAGCCGTTGCATATGTAGGAATGACTATGGAAGCGTTAGCCATCTTTTTTATTTTCACTATAATAGAATCTGACACCTAGACACCCTCCTTATGAATGAGTAGGCATTTGCCTACTCTTCCCAACCAGTTTGCTTCAGTAAATCAGATAAAACAACTTCATGCCCAGCTGGTCCTAGTGTCATTATACTAATTTTGTCCTTTTGCCAAAGGCGTCCAATCAAGCGCGAAACATTTTCCAATGTCACTTTTTCGAGCTTTCCAATAACTTCCTCCGGTGAAAGCACGCGGTTATACGTAAGTTCTGTCTTCCCCAAACGACTCATTCGACTGCTTACCGATTCCAGTCCAAGATATAGGCCGCCTTTAATTTGCGCTTTAGTTCTTGCTAATTCACCCGCAGTAATTCCCTGTTGGCTGATGTCCTTTAACTCTTGGAGAATGCACTCGATGACTTCTTTGGTGTTTTTGGGACTTGTTCCCGCATAAATCGCAAATAAGCCGGTATCTACATAAGTTGAGTGATACGAATACACTGAATAAGCCAATCCACGTTGTTCCCGTATTTCCTGAAATAACCTGGAACTTAAACCCCCACCTAAAATATTATTAAAAATGTGCATTGCATATATATCATCATCATCTTGGCCAAGACCTGCTACCCCCAAGAGGATATGCATCTGTTCTGTATCTTTCTTCTGATAATGTTCAACTGTCTGGCCGGTGGGCGTTCCTTCCAGCACACGACGTCCACCCCTCTGAAACGTGCCAAATTGATCAGATAGTTTTGCAATAACGTCTTCGTGCTTTATTTTACCCGCCACGGCAATGACTACATTATCCGGAGCATAATGTTCTGAGAGGAATTGCTTGATCTTATCTCGACTTAAGCCCCTTATGCTCTCCTCAGTTCCCAAGATCGGCTTTCCTAAAGGATGTTCATTCCACACATGTTCTGAAAAGATATCGTGGATCAGCTCATCTGGAGAATCCTCATACATCTTTATTTCTTCAATAACCACATTCTTTTCTTTTTCGATTTCCTTTTCATCAAAAAGAGAATGGAAGAACATATCACTTAACACGTCAATCGCAAGATCAAGGTCCTCATCCAGGACTTTAGCATAGTAACAAGTGTATTCTTTCGTCGTAAAAGCATTCAGCTGACCGCCTACGGCTTCTAAGGATTCTGCTAAAGCTCGTGCTGTTCGGTGCTCCGTACCTTTAAAAAACATATGCTCCATAAAATGGGAAATTCCCTCATACCCTTCACGTTCATCCCGCGAACCTGCTCCTACCCATAATCCGATGGCTGCCGAACGAACATGTTCAATTTCTTCTGTAATAATCCTAACCCCGTTGGACAATACAGTTTTTCGATACAATGAATTCCACTCCCTCTCCATCCATCACTTAAATAACGTATTAAGAAGATCTCCTTTAACTTCGTTTTCGCTAAGCAAAGGAACGCTGTTTAATTTTTGTTCCCCTAGCCAGACTTCTAAATGCCCTAACCGTTCCCCGGCACGAACTGGCATATTAGCAGTTTTCTCCCACACAACACGGGTTTGGAGGGTCTTACGCTTGACTTTAGGAATACTGATATCGATCGGATTATCAATAAATACTGGGACAGTTTTTTTTGCACTCGGAAATTCTGCGATTGCCTGTCCAACTTCTACAAGCCTTACGGTCTCAGTTTTTTCAAAACCCCATTCAAATAGTTTTTGGGCATCCCCAAAGCGATCAGGTGCATTTAGAACCACAGCCAATAGTTGACGTCCATCCTTAGTCGCTGATGCTACAAGGCATTTTCCTGCTGCAGTCGTCGTCCCTGTTTTAACGCCATTAGCATACGGATAATTCCATAATAGTTTATTTGTGTTCCTTAGATCCATGAACACGTCAGGCTCTAGAAAATGAATTTCCGTTTCTTTTTGTCGAGTAATCGAGCCAAATTCAGGAATTTGCAAACCATGACGAGCCATGATCGCAAGATCTCTCGCGGTGGAATAATGTTCCTTGCGAGGCAAGCCATTTGTATTCACGAAATTAGTATTTTGAGCGCCCAGGGCCAAAGCTTTTTTATTCATTAGCTTGACAAACTGTTCTTCACTGCCTGAAATATGTTCGGCAATTGCAACACAGGCGTCATTCCCAGATCGAACCAAAGCTCCAGTAATAAGTTCATAGAGGGTAATTTTTTCTNNAAGGTTGCTTCGCCGACATCTGCTGCCTTCTGACTAACAGTTACAACTTCATCGGGTTGTCCTAACTCTAAACCCAAAATAGCGGTCATAATTTTAGTGGTACTTGCAGGAGGGCGGCGTGTATCGGCCTGCTTACCAAAAAGAACATCGCCCGTCGTCACATCCATCAGCACTGCAGAAGCAGCACTGATTCCAGGGGCACCATCAGTTGACACTGCCGGTACAGCGCGTTTAGCCACAGGTTTTTTGGATGGCGCACCATAAACAGAGGTAGCCGATAAAGTGCTAATGCTTATTATACAAAGAAAGACGTAGCACCAAGCACACGTCCACTTTTGCCTGATCATTTAACCACCTCAACTTCTAATTCTTTATGAGGTAGTATCTCCGATCCGATCAAATGTTATTAGTCTATCAAGTGTTTGGAAACTAAATCCATCTCGGGCCAATTGATCGAGAATGACAGGTAAGGCTTTGACCGTATTTGCTTTGGGGTGCATTAATATTATTGCACCAGACTTATTGGGTTTAATCCCAAACTGTATTGCTGGATTAACAATACGTTTCGCGATAATCTCTGGCGTACTATCTGCCCGCCAATCGACGGTATCTAATGTCCATAGAATCGTCTGATAGTCTAATCCATCGGCAGCTCGAAGTCCAGAAGCTCCCTTTTCACCATAGGGCGGTGAATA
>PKWS01000255.1:0-2737 GCA_003132105.1 Desulfosporosinus sp. | reverse complement strand
ATTTTTCTTGGCCCAACGCCCCGTGACAAAAAAAGTCGCACGAGCTTTGCCTTGATCTAAAATATCCAACATTGCAGGGATGTTTTCTTCGCCCCAATCCACATTAATTGTTAAAGCCATAACCAACTGAGTGGTTTTGATCTGTACAATTGGTTTTGAAACCGCAACATTGGATGCAATAATCCAATGTTCTCCAACAATCCCTAGCAGCAACAGAAAGAAAATCCCGCCAAACGAGTACATTCGTCGCGAGATTTTTAAGTTAATGAACATTTGCATCCCCCCTCCTTACTTTATGCGGGGAGGGGAACTCACAGACTGATCATCTCATATAATATTGGCGATTGTATTTAGAAAATTAGAGAATAGTCGGGTTTTCCTTACGCACGATTGGCATAGCATCTTTACGAGAAAGATTCAACCGTCCTTGTTTGTCAATGGCAGTTGCTTTAACCATAATTTCATCCCCAGCCTTCACAATGTCTTCCACTTTTTCGACACGTTCATGGGCCAGTTGAGAAATATGAACTAATCCTTCTTTCCCAGTAAGTCCCAAAACTCCAGGAATGACTTCCACGAAAGCGCCAAAATCCATAACCCGTGTGACTTTACCTTTATAGATTTTACCCACTTCCACTTCCTGCGTTAGAGCTTGGATAATCTTGAGGGCCTGCTCGCCGCCTTCTCCGCCAACAGAAGATATAAAGACGCGACCGTCATCTTCAATGTCAATTTTAACTCCCGTTTGCTCGACAATCTTCTTAATTGTTTTCCCGCCAGGTCCAATAACATCTCGAATCTTATCCGGATGTATCTGCGCTGTTATAATTCTAGGCGCATACGTAGAAAGTTGCGTGCGTGGTTTGTCTATGACTTCTACCATCTTACCTAGGATAAAAAGTCGTCCTGCTTTAGCTTGGGTTAATGCTTTCAATAAAATCTCTCTGGATACACCTTTGATCTTAATATCCATCTGCATTGCGGTGATCCCATTGCTCGTTCCGGCCACTTTAAAATCCATATCCCCGAAATGATCTTCCATGCCCTGGATATCCGTAAGGATCGCAATGTTGTCCCCTTCCTTGATGAGTCCCATTGCTATACCTGCTACCGGAGCTTTAATGGGAACACCTGCATCCATCATTGAGAGGGTGCTTCCACAAACAGAGGCCATTGAGCTCGAGCCATTGGATTCCAAGACTTCAGAAACCAAACGAATGGTATATGGAAACTCAGTTTCATCGGGTAGAACAGGTCTCAAAGCTTTTTCCGCTAACGCGCCATGCCCTATATCCCTTCGAGATGGCCCACGCATCATTTTGATTTCCCCAACACTGTAGGGTGGGAAATTATAGTGATGTATATAACGTTTAGACTTTTCAAGACCTAAGCCATCAAGTATTTGTTCATCTCTTGTGGCACCCAGCGTCGTGACGGTTAGCACCTGAGTTTGACCCCGTGTAAAGAGCCCCGTTCCATGTGTGCGTGGTAGAATTCCTACTTCGACAGTGATAGGGCGAACTTCATCCACTGCCCGACCATCCGGACGAATGTGCTCATCCGTGATCAATTTACGAACAATTAGGTGTACAATGTCTTCCAGTACCGTCTTAATTGCTTTGGTATCTTCCGGGAACTCGGCTGCAAAATAGCTCAAGGCTTCCGCTTTAACTTCGTCAATCGCGCTCTCCCGTGCTTTCTTCTCTTCTACACGGACTGCCTGATCTAATTTATTATAAGTATAGGCTTTTACAGCTTCCACAATACTGTCTTGAATTTTAGTAACCTTTACCTCGTCTTTGTCTTTAGCTAATCCCAAAGTTAAAGCTTCCTCACGATAATCTGCTATAAACTTGGCAATCTTTTTAACTTCTGCATGCCCAAACATTATCGCTTCCAAAATTTCATCCTCAGGTACTTCATGGGCACTGGCTTCTACCATCATAACAGCGTCTAGTGTTCCAGCTACCGTAAGAAGCATCCTGCTTTTTGCAGACTGTTCCGTGGTAGGATTGATAATGTATTCATCATCAACAAGTCCAACTGTTACTGCAGCAATAGGACCTTCAAAGGGAATGTTGGATATCGTTAACGCTGCGGATGCCGCATTTATTGCTGTGATATCTGGCGCACAGTCTTGATCCACAGACATAACTTCTGCTACCACTTGGACTTCATTACGAAACCCTTGAGGGAACAACGGACGAATTGGACGGTCAATTAAACGAGCAGATAGAGTAGCCTTCTCACTCGCTCTTCCTTCACGTTTAATAAATCCGCCTGGAATTTTCCCTGCAGCATACATACGCTCTTCAAACTCAACGGTCAAGGGAAAGAAATCAATTCCCTCTCGGGGTGCACCACTGCCTGTAGCAAACACAGATACCACTGTATCCCCATAGGTGAGAAAAATCGCGCCTCCAGCCTGTTTACCAATTTTTCCGGTTTGGAAAGTCATGACTCTCCCACCAACCGAGAGTGACTTTTCGAGTATTTGATGTTTCAAAACGAGACCTCCTTATAACTTTTCAATCCTTCTATATCAACTTGTTTTCTCTTCGACATATTATTATTATTTCCTGCAAATAACATAATAAAACTCTTCTAAAGAATAAACTTTATTAAAACTATCAAATTTTGAGTCTTTTATCCGGAATTCAGACTCAAAAGTGTAGTATGAACATCTCTTCAGTGGCGGCCGGTCGAATGTCCACGCCATCCTGACACCTTGCCATCC
>PKWS01000381.1 GCA_003132105.1 Desulfosporosinus sp. | reverse complement strand
TTCTGACTAGTATAAAAAAGACAGCTTCGCTGTCTGATTGCACTTGGTTGCGGGGGCCGGATTTGAACCGACGACCTTCGGGTTATGAGCCCGACGAGCTACCACTGCTCCACCCCGCGACGTTACATATTTTAGTTGCCCTCATGCCTTAATACATTCAATGGAGCCAACGATGGGACTCGAACCCGCAACCTGCTGATTACAAATCAGCTGCTCTACCAATTGAGCTACGTCGGCATTTCATCGATGACTTAATCTACTTTTCGTCTTCAGGCACTTATTTAGTTTATCATTTCTTTTCGTCTAATGCAAGTGTTTTCTCTGTACTAGTCAGAAAGTATCTCTGTACTAGTCAGAAAGTATAACTGAAGGTTATATACTTTCCTGCAGCATAAGTGCAACTAAGGCGACCGCCGGCGCCTGAAGGCTTGGCGCTAGCCAAGTTTTCTTTATGAAGACATATGTAGAATTATCCATCACGGCGGTCTAGATAGCGTTCAAGCTTTCTTTTAACCCTCTGCAACGCATTATCGATCGATTTCACATGTCTCCTCAAATCAACAGCTATCTCCTGATAGGATTTCCCTTCCAGGTAAGACATCAGTACTTTCCATTCCAGAGAGCTGAGAATTTCGCCCATCTTTTCCTCGATGTCGTCGAATTCTTCGCGGCTGATAATAAGTTCTTCAGGGTCTGTGATTCGGGTTCCCGAGATTACATCAAGAAGAGTGCGATCAGAATCTTCGTCGTAGATAGGCTTATTTAACGAAACATATGAGTTAAGCGGAATGTGTTTCTGTCGAGTCGCCGTTTTAATCGCCGTGATAATCTGGCGAGTAATACATAATTCGGCAAAAGCTCGAAAGGAAGAAAGTCTGTCACCCCGGAAATCGCGAATTGCCTTATAAAGTCCGATCATACCTTCTTGGATAATATCTTCACGATCGGCTCCAATCAGGAAATATGAACGTGCTTTGGCCCTAACGAAGTTTCTATATTTGTTGATTAGGTACTCTAGTGCTGTAGCATCGCCTTCCTTGGCAAGTTCAACCACCTGTTCATCCACTATCACGTCGATACTTTCGCACTCCAGCAGTTCTTGTTGGGCTTGAAAAGTCAAGTTGATACCCCCTACAATGTCGTCATGAAGAAGACGCAAATCTCGCTCGCCCTTGTCCACGAGAACATTCTTATTATACTCGACCCTAAATAAAAGCGTCAAGGCGAAGTTTTGGTTGTTTTGTCGCAATTCGCCTACGGGCAAGCATGACGTTCACCAACATCCCAAATATCGGCTTATTCCCACACCATATTTTTACTTAGAATGGGTTCTCTGCCGAAGAACTTCGTAAAGCATAACAGAACCTGCAACGCTAGCGTTTAGCGAACTGACCTTACCTCTCATAGGTAGACTGACAAGCTCATCACAATTTTCTCGAAGTAAACGGCTTATACCTTTTCCTTCACTGCCAATGACAATAACCCGCGAACCGGTGAGGTCTGCTTCAAAAGCATCTTTTCCTCCTGCCTCAGCCCCAGACACCCAACACCCCTTCTTCTTAAGATCCTGTAAAGTTTGCACTAGATTGCTCACTCGCGCAACCAGCACATGTTCAACGGCCCCAGCAGAAGTTTTGGCTACAGTACCTGTCAAGGCAACACTTCGTCTTTTGGGAATTATCACTCCATGGGCTCCGACAGCATCCACCGTCCTCAGCAACGCTCCCAAATTATGAGGGTCTTCGATCTCATCCAGCATCAAGATAAAAGGGGCTTCTTGTCTCTTCTCAGCCAAGGCAAGAATGTCCTCTACGCAAGCATACTCCCGAGCTGCAATATAGGCAAGCATTCCTTGGTGACGCTCTCGGTCAGTTAAACGGTCAAGGGTCTGACGGTCCACAAACTGATAAGGTATGCTCCGTTCATGCAATAACGAAATGATTTCTTGATTCGGTCCACTTGGTCCTTCCGTTACAAAGAGCACTTTGTTAATAGGTTTTCCGCTTTTCAAAAGCTCCAAAACGGGATTTTTTCCGTAAACCATTTCATCGTTCAAGTCGTTCACTTCTTTCCTTCTAGGGTTGTAGGCACATTCCAAAAAATAACCAGTCAGTATGTGTCGGCATGTTCACCTAATAGCCCGCTATGAGGTGAACATACCTCCTTGTCTGACACAAAATATCCATTGCATCTTTGACTTGTTATTTTCTTTCATATGCCTTCAATCTCCCACAACTATACTTACCCTGACGACAGATTCCCTGAGTTATGCAAGTCGGGCCAGACTCACTAAAAAGATTGGGAGCGACAACACGAACCAACTCCAACATCTGTTCCGCTAAAGAACGGATCTCCCACTGAGCTCTCATACAAGTACGATGCTCAAAAAAATTTAGTAAGGATCTGGCATTAAACGTAGCCATCAAAGAAGTTGTACAAGCATTCGGTAAGACATAACGGGCATCCTCTGCAGGCACAATATTCAAGAGTTCCCGATAGTCTTCCTGTAGGCGAGCCATAACCGCCTCAAAGCGTTCTAACGCCTCAGGTCTCCGCTTCACGCTCGGTGGAATGACAAACTCAAACCCTTTTTCTTCGACATAGCGCTGGGAACGCTGAGAATAACTCGCTATTCGGTGGCGGACAAGCTGGTGGGATAGAGCCCTTGAGACACCATCTATCGAAAACTGAAAACTCACATGCTCAAAAGGGGAAAGATGACCCATCTCTCGCAATTTACGAACAAAGCTTGCCACTGACTCATCGTCTAAGCGTTCCAATAAATCAGGGACCGGATCCGAAGAGTAGCATAAGCGGGCAGCGGCGGCAACTACTTTTTCTGGATCAGGGGTGTGCTGAATAAGTTCCACTCGCATATTTTTGTTTTTCTCTCCCCTCTATCTCTCAATTAGCATCCGTTTCTTTCATCCACTTCTGTGACTCCCACTTCTAGAAGTGGGAGTCCATGCTCTGCTTCGGTGGGGGTAGACTCCCCCTGAAGTATGCCGTCCACTTGATTGAACGCCCATTGCATGCGATCGTTTTGTCTATTCAAATGCCAATAGCCCACTAAGCTTTCAAACGCTGTTGCATGACGGTAGGTCACAACATCTACATTCTTGGGATGCCCTCCCTTGGCATTACGCCCGCGCAAAACAACTTGCTGTTCAACCTCGTTAAGATCGGGCAAAAGGGTATGTAAAA
>PKWS01000124.1:599-10947 GCA_003132105.1 Desulfosporosinus sp. | reverse complement strand
CCTGGCTGATTTAATAGATCTCGGGCATGCCCCATTGAAATTAAATCCCTTAAGTTATCCTGGAAGTCCTGAACATAACCGCTCTCATCTTCATTGAGAATGACAAGATCAGCAAACAGTCCTTTAAGTCTCCAGTATTCATGGATTGTTAAAAGTCTTCGTACTAAATCCAAACTTTCTGAATCTTTTACTTGAACAAGGACGATGGGCAGGTCTCCTGAAATAGCATAAGGCCACAATGAAGACTGCCCTTTACGATTATTCTTAATACATTCCGCCACATCACTCCGGCAAGGGCTCAGATAAAGCAAATGACCACCAAGGCTTAAAGCCTCGTTTGCCTGTGCTGCTGACAAATTTAAATGGCGAAGCTCCATTTTGCTATGTGTCCATGCTAGTTCAAAGGCCCTATTCACAGAAAGAGGATCTTTGTATTTTTCGGCAATGCGTGTGATCTCCTCACGATTCTCCGCGTATCCAACAGAAAAGGAGACCCGCACAGTTTGCCCAGGTGCAATCTTAACCCGTTGTCGTAAGCTCATCATCGGATCAAGCACCGCGCCTACGGTATTAGACAAGGGGTGATTCGCATCTAACGCTTGAGGCTTGGCAAGGCTTCTCCCCCGTCCTATAAAACGCGCACGGTCTGTCTCATATTGCAGTGAACCTACCTTTTCTCCCTCCGTCGCAACTGTGTGCATGAGCCATAACCGAGCTTGTTTTTCACTCCGAGGTCTTCGGGATGCCAACAAAGTCTCCTGCTCAAATTCGGTTTGAATAAAGAGATTGCCAAACGCTGGATGTGCTAAATCTTCACTTGACGTAGCAAGAACCACTTCAAAATAGCTAGTGACTTCCACTGTTCGGTCGTATTTACTGTGATTAGTCAAAGAAATACGGCGCATTTCCGCTTGGTCTTCAGGAGACACGACGACTTCTGTACGAGTTGTTATGTTACCATCTCTTCGAGAGAACTCTACACTATCAGGAGCATAGGTCACCTTATAGTTCTCACCAGAATTCCGACAAGGATGGTGCGTTGCGGACCAAACGTCACCGGAATTTAGGTTTTGAATATAAAAGTACATTCCCCAGGTATCCTGTGTCACGTCTTCACGCCAACGTGAGAGACTAACACCCTTAAAACGGCTGAACCCTGACCCGGCATTCGTCATCATGACAGAATATTGGCCATTAGAAATACTGTGAGTGACAGGAATAGGACTCATTGCCGAATCCATAATAATAAACTGGTTCTTTTCCGGATCAGGACCCTTCAACTGACATTCTGTCACAACATGCTCCCCTTCTAGCTGAGGTATAGCTGGTGTGGACTCAGGTAAGCGTTCTTGGAGTAGAAGTTCGGTGGCCTGAATCAAGGCTTCGCTGTGGAAACGCTTTGGCATGATATTATCATGTAACACATTATCAAGCGCTAAGAAACTCATTCCTTGATGATGAGCCATAAAACTCTTGATCAGCATAAATGGACTCCCACTAGGGATACGTTCAGGGGTGAAGTCAGCCGCTTCATATAGCCCATACCGTCCCGCAAAACCCATTTGTTCCATCCTCGAAATATTTAATAATGCCTCACGTGGAGAAACCATTAAGGCTAAAAAACTCGCATAAGGTGCAATCACAAGATCCTGAATTAACCCCCGTTTAAGACCAAGTCCTGGAACTCCGAAGGCTTTATACTGATAATTCAGCTGTGGATCAAAGGCGTAAAACCCTGACTCTGATACCCCCCAGGGTACGTTGTGTTCTACTCCATACTTCCTTTGCACCTCCACTACGGAACGATAAGTTTCATCGAGAAGGGTTGCCTCATAATTCCGCATGACTAGTAGCGGCATTAAAAATTCAAACATAGTGCCACTCCAGGAGACCAAACTTCGTTTTCCTTTCGTCAGTGTCATTGAACGTCCGAGCTTGAACCAATGATTGTGATGCACATCCCCTTTAGCGATGGCTATGAAGCTCGCCTGGCGTGCCTCTGAAGCCAACAAGTCATAATAGGACTTATCAAGCACGCTTTCAGCAACACGGTAACCAATCGAAAAGAGTTTACGCGTTTCGTCAAACAGTGGGCAGAAATCTGTGGCAAAAGCCATCTTCCCAAGCCGTTTCTGTAGATCTACTGACTCTTGCTGATAACCTTCAATTTTCAGGAGAGCTTGCTTAATCATCTCCTTCAACTCGGGCGAAAAGCCGACCTCCTCCAGTCCATCCATATAGCAATTTGAGAGTTCATACAAATTCGGAGTTTTAAAAATTTGAGCGTTAAAATGCGCATTTGATTCCTTGTATTCGGGGTCGAAAACCCATGGGTAAAAATCTTGTGTCTCCTGACGAAAATTTAAAATCATCGTTTCTAGACAACTTGCCCAATAAACCCCCTCTTGGGTCAATTCATGTTCTAAAAAGAGTGGAGGCCATAGGGACAATAGATTCATCCAGTTCTCAAAATTCCACGCCTCATCGGAATCTAGCACTTGATCAAGTGCCTGCCCAAATCCGATAAGATCCTCATAAGTATCCTTACCAACTGCCTCAATCAGTAAGATATAAGTATCCTTAAGCCCACATGCAAACTCCAGATCTATCAGAGGTTTGTTTAGGATCTCGGAAAGACCGGATTTTAACGTCAACAAATAAAGCACGAAATTTCCGCTGTCAACGGTTGAGACATAACGTGGCTCTAAGGGTACAAGACTCTTAGTATCGTACCAATTGTAAAGATGTCCCTTCCAATGTTCGAGCCCCTCTAGACTTTGGAGCGTACACTTAATTCGTTCATGTACCGTTGATAACGTAATGTACCCAAAATCCCTTGCAGCCAAATTTGCTAGTAAAGCCAGTCCTATGTTTGTAGGGGAAGTTCGATGGGCTACACCATTAGCTGGATCAATTTGCACATTATCAGGGGGAAGCCAGTGATCCTCGATGCAAACAAACTCTTCAAAAAAGGCCCATGTTTTTCTTGCCCAGCGGCGCAAGGCATGCTGCTCTGAAAATGAAAGAATTGCCTTCTTATGCTGTATGGGCAGACTTACTCGATAGGCAACCCAAGGTGATGCTAACCAAGCCATTGCCAATGGGACAAATAGCCCTAACTTCGTTGGGAACGAGAAACGAATAGTTACAGAAGCAACCAAGACAAACAAAATAACTGACCACATCGTATAAATCATTGTTTTATAACTGACATCTAAGCGTTTCTCCGTATCAGCGGCAGTTTCCCATTCTAACATGTATCGGTGTGAGAAAAACTGTCGATAAATGCTTCGTATGATAGCATCAAGCATGATAAAGCCCTTAAACGGAAGAAACAAAAACTGAAGCGAGAACTGTTCCAACATGGTTAGCATATCTTGACCGAAGTTTTCCTTCTCTGCTCCTTCGGCAAAGAGCCTACTGAGCATACTCAAAACCATGGGCCACATTAAACTTAAAGAAATTAACCCTACCCATATCCAGGGCTCTCCAGAAAAGACCGTGAAGGCTAAGATGAGAAGCAATAATTGTGCTGGTGCTTCTAAACTTCTCCTTAAGTTATCGAAAATCTTCCAGCGCGAAACAAACGGGATAGGCTTGAACAGCCAAGGTAGAAGTTGCCAATCTCCCCTGACCCAGCGGTGTAGCCGACGCATATAAGCGAGGTAGTTGGCAGGATAACCATCGACCAGCTCTACGTCCGTCACGAGTCCTGCTCGTGCATATAATCCCTCAATCAAATCATGACTGAGAATGGTGTTTTCCGGAAAGGCCTTATGTGTCACCTGATGGAATATACTAACATCATAAATTCCCTTACCTGTAAAAATTCCTTCTCCAAATAAGTCTTGATAAACATCCGATACAGCCGTTGTGTAAGGATCAACTCCGACTCTCCCTGAAAAGAGACGGGCAAATTTCGATGCCCCTGCGCTCAGGATTGAAACCCCAACACGCGGTTGAAGTATCCCATACCCTTGCACCACCCGCCTTCCATCCTCACTCAACTGCGGAGCATGTAGAGGGTGAGCAAGAGTTCCTATTAGTTGCCTAGCCGTCCCCTGTGGTAACTGGGTATCTGCATCAAGCGTAATTACATAACGAAATGTTGATAGGATTGACAATTCTCCAATTTGAACTTCATAACTAGTTTCCCCATCTTGACGTAAAAGACAGTTAAATTCAACCAGTTTGCCACGTTTTCTCTCCCACCCCATCCAGACACCTTCAGAAGCATTAAAAATCCGCTTGCGATGAAAGAAGTAAAACCTACTTTGACCGTACTTGTTATTTAGTTTTTCGACTGCCACGGTAGCCGCCGCAATAATCTCCTCATCGCCTTGAACGATTTCGGACGACGCATCAGCAAAATCCCCGAGTAAAGCAAAATGTAAATTCTCATCTTTATTGGCAAGATGATAAACTTCAATTTGCCCAATCAGCTCATTAACTCTGCCAACACTCGTTAAAAGCGTTGGCACAGCAACCATTGTCCGCAATTCCTGAGGAATCCCTTCTCTTAACTCTAGTTTAGGCAGAAAAGTGGGAGGAAACAGTACTGAAGCGGCCCAATTCACCAACGGTATAATCAAACTACTCGCCCAAAGCAAAAGTCCTATAGCTATAACAACATAATTCAGAGAGAGTGGAGTTACTTGAAGGGCGTACGATAAAATCCAAGCACTTAGAACTCCTATGCCAATCAGCAAACTTCCAAAATAATATAAACCAGGCTTCTTCCGAACCGCAAGACGAATTTTACTTGCTTGGTTGCGGGACTCTCCGAAGTCTCGCTCTAATTCTTGTTCAAGGGCAACTCTGCCTGGTCCAATCAAATCATACCCCACATGAGAGGATACAGACTCCCCGTGCTCATGTGCCTTAACAGATCTTGATAACACTTTTCTTGCCACGACCAATTCTGAAACTTTAAAACGGCGGGCAATTTTTTCTACCTGATGACGATAAGCATCTCGTGACTGAAAGTCCATTTCGCTATAAACACCACTTGGATCTTTTTTAAATTTACTTTCTACCGAACTTACCTCTTCATAAAAATGAGGCCAATCCTCAGCCGTGACAAAGTGGATACTCAAAATAGCATGACCCATAGAAACTTGATATATAGACTGACGTTGACGCTCAAGTTTTGCCAATTCTTCAATTGTTGTGTCTTGCTTAGCGACCACTCGATCGACCCAGTGTAACAGCGGTGCGGAGTCAACACCAAAATCCCTCAGACGTTTGAGCAGCTGTTCTGCATATGCCGAGGAATATTCCTCTTGGGCAGTGAGCGTTTTTAGTATCTCTTCCCACTCGTCTAGTCCATGCTCTGATTCCAATAAGGGCATCACCCATTGATCCGCAGCTTCTCTTTCCTCTTGGGTGTAGAGGATTTGTTCTGTTAACCGTGTAATATTTTCCAGAAGGACAATCCTCAACATAATTGGAATTGCCCATAGTTCCCCACTCGACAAAGGCACTTGAACCTGATAAGCATTAATAAACTCTTTGAGTGTATCACTTTGCAATTGACTATCAGTATGTTCGATGAGTTCAACTAATAACCCATAAATCCGTGGGTATCCTTGGAAATCCCCACTGGCGTTTCTTGGCAATTGACGTTCAAATTTATAAGGGAGATTTTTATGAATTTCCTCCCCTAAGTCTTTTAAACTATAAAAGTTGTCTAATAACCATTCCGTAGCTGGCAAAACTTCCTGCGTCCGGGTTGAATAATCCACAATATCTCGGTATGCCTGCTCTAAAAACTTAATATTCTTTTTAAACCTAGGCAATAATGTTCGTTTCGGTAGACTGGTTTCCTGGTGCGCATGTAAGCGAGCAATCTCTACGGCATGGCTTAGCAGATCTTCCCTGTTCAAGACAATATCTTTGTATGGTTTATCCTTCGCAATGTGCCGTGTGAATAACTTCATTCTTCGTCTCCATCTATTTTTTTACATCATTATGCATTATTCCCATTCCTCCCCACTTCATTCATCATAAAGAAAACACCCTAACCAATTTATCGAGGCTCGATGCGCGATGTTCGAGGCTCGATGGCTAAACATCGCGAAAAAACACTCTAACCAATTCATCATGGTTAGAGTGTTCTAAGGCGAAGGTCGATGCACGATGCGCGAGGCTAGAAGGTTTCGCGCTTCTCGCCTCGCGCATCGCGCTTCGCTATTATCCGAATCGCTCATTAAATTCTTCTAAAGTCAAAAGTACCTGACGGGGTTTACTTCCTTCATAGGTTCCAACGACACCTTGTTCTTGGAGCATATCCATTAACCGTGCTGCTCTTGCATACCCCAATTTCAACTTACGTTGCAGAAAGGATACAGAGGCAATCCCTGACCTGATAAAAAGCTGTCCTGCATCAATGAACAATACATCATCTGGTCCATTGCTTTCTTCACTTTTAGCCGTTGTTTCTGCGAAAAGGTTCTCTGGATCTAGATAGTCCGGCTTGCCTAATCCTTTCCAGTGCGTAATCACCCGTTGCACCTCGTCATCCGTGACCAAGCAACCTTGTACCCGTAGTGCTTTATTCACTCCCAGAGGAGAGTAAAGCATGTCTCCTTGCCCAAGAAGTTTCTCAGCCCCCGTTGCATCGAGAATGGTGCGGGAATCGATCTGAGACGAAACAGCAAAGGAAATTCGGCTGGGAATATTGGCCTTGATCACCCCAGTAATGACATCAACTGATGGGCGTTGTGTGGCAATCACTAAGTGAATCCCCGCTGCCCGAGCCATTTGAGCTAGACGACAGATGGCTTCTTCAACTTCCCCAGCTGCAACCATCATTAAATCAGCCAACTCATCAATGATCACGACAATGAAGGGCAAGGCCGGTTTCCGACCTTCAGTTTCCCCTGCTTTTAATTTATTATAGCGTTCGATATCTCGAACCCCTGCAGCTGCAAAGAGTGCATACCGATTTTCCATTTCTTTGACAATCCATTTCAAAGCACTTGCTGCTTTCTTTGGATCGACCACAACTGGAGCTAAAAGATGTGGAATGCCATTATACTGATTAAGCTCCACCATTTTAGGATCGACAAGCAGGAATTTCACTTCTTCCGGGGTTGCATTGAATAGAATGGAATTAATGATTGTCGTAATGCAAACACTTTTGCCCGATCCTGTAGCTCCTGCTACAAGGAGATGAGGCATTTTTATCAAATCCCCTATGATAGGTTGATCCGCGATATCTTTCCCTAAAGCTACTTTTAGTTTAGAAGAGTATTCTCCAAAACTAGTTGTTTCAAGGACTTCTCTAAACGGGACAGAGCGCGCCTGTTTATTGGGAACTTCAATCCCAATAACCGCTTTTCCAGGGATCGGAGCTTCAATACGCACATCCCGCGCTGCCAGCCCTAAAGCAATGTCATCCGCTAAATTAACGATTTTACTAATTTTAACGCCTGGTGCTGGAGCTAACTCATACCGAGTAATGACTGGACCTCTGGTTACTCGGATAACCTTGGCTTTGACTCCAAAATCGAGAAGTACTTTTTCCAGCTGTTTCGGCGTTTCCGTATCCTGTATTATCACACGTTTTATGACTGGGTCCAGTAAATCAAAATCAGGAAGCTTCCAATGATCGACCCTTTTAAGCGTAAGATCATCTAAATGAGCCACAGACACTTCGTGCATTTGTTTCACCATTAAGAATGGGGTCTCGGGGCTTTGAGGCACTTGTATTTCCTGAGAAGTACACGCCGAATCTGCTAAGAACTCTTCTTGATCCGCTTGGGACTTAAACACCGAAGAAAACTGAAATGGTTTCTCTGTTGGTGTCTCTCGTTCAAATCTTTCCTCCTCGTCAACTTCCTCAATGTAATCTTTAAGTCCTTTTAGACTCGTCATTTTGCCAAGCTTTCGAGGGTATAAAGACTCCCCTGTCCCAAAATAAGAAGGGAAATCTTTCCCCATTTCTTTCATTTCTTCCGCCTTTTGGACATCGGGATCCTTCATATCCACCATAGCAGGCGAAGAAAAATACTGCTCAAATCCCTGCAAGCTTACAAGTTTCCCTTCAGGAAGAGAGATACCGTTAGAAAAAATGTCCTTAGATTTCGATTTTTGCAATCGATTGGGCACCTGATTATCGGAGAGCATTTCTCGGCTATTTCCCGTCAATTTCGGGGAAAAAATCCAGAGCAAGATAGCTACTGCCAAACATAATAAAGGCCCAGCCCAGGCCAGACTTCCCATAGCCACAGTAAACATGCTATAAACCAGTTTTCCGATCGAAAATCCTAAAGATCCCAATAGCCCTATAAAGGCGAACAATAATAAAAATATGCTGACTAATTTAAGCCAAAAAGAACCTGGATCTTCTTCCCTTTTCGACACACTTTCCACCTCCACGCTTCTTATACATTATGGTAGATGAGCTAGGCGAATGTCAAAAGGTATTTTCGAATGTATTATCTGATTTTAATTTTATTATGTTTGCCGCTACCCCTTCTAAACGATGCAATTGTTCTCTCAAACCGAAAACAATTAAAAGATCTGCCTGTAAAATTTCTTCTTCAGCACCTGGATTACTGATGACCTGGTTATTCCGTAAGATTGCAAGAACCATTGCACCTGTTTGCTGTTTAATACCACTACTTGACAATGTCTTCCCTACTAAGCAAGAACCTTGATCAATCTTCAGTTCCATCATTTCCATCTCAATATTGTGATCATGAATCACGGTGTCGATATAATCTACACTAATAGGTTTTAATATAGACATCGCCATTCGCCGACCTCCTAGAATGGCTGGAGAAATCACTTTGTCCGCTCCGGCACGCAATAATTTTTTTTCTGTTTCTAGCTGATCCATCCTTGCAACCACATGAATACCTGGATTTAGTCCTTTGGCGGTTAAGGTTACAAAGACATTTAAAGAGTCATCTGGTAAAGCTGTGATAAGTCCTTTAGCCTTATCAATGCCAGCCTTTTTAAGGGTTTCATCGTGTGTCGCATCACTTTGGATCACTAAAAAACCTTCTTCAATAAGCTGATTTGCGAGATCTTCTTGCTGTTCAATAAGAACACATGGGGCTCCCTCTTTACGAAGCCGGTAAAGAACTTGCCTGCCCACACGTCCTGCTCCGCAGACAATGATATGATCCTCAAGTTGTTTAATTTTTTTGTTCATTTTTCTTCTCCCATACACACCAGCCAACTGACCTTCAATCAGAAAGGCCATCATAAGTCCCGCAGAATAGAGCATTACACCTACTCCAACAAGCATTAGGAAAACTAGAAAAACATGCCCAGAATTTGAGTGTACTTCAACATCTCCATAGCCCACCGTCGTCACCGTTTGTACAGTTAAATAAATGGCTTGAGCTAAACTGAGGTGTTCCGTAAGTATTAATCCAACTGTACCAACAATTAGTGTTACGAGCAAGGCCGAAAAGGCAACCCTAATACGCTTTTCCAACAAATAGCTCCTTTCTGTCAGGTTGAAGTTTAATTAAAGATAACCTAAGCATTTGTTAGGTAGGTCTGTAATCTTAAAACCTCTTCAAGCGGGACATCCATCTGACCCAGCTTAATCAGCCCCGAAGGGCCATGATAGTCACTACCACCTGTAGCAATTATCGCTAATCTCTCTGCGACTTCCGCATAGTACGGGATCAGTATTTCTTGCCGTTCCCAGTAACCGTAATACACTTCAAGCCCAATAGGTCGATAAGCCAAAAGCTCGAATATTTTTTTTGGATTCTGCAAAAGTCCTGGATGAGCTAATACAGGAAGTCCCCCACAAGCAAAAATAAGATCAACTGCATCTTCAAATGCATGCAGCAGATAAGGCAAATAAGCGATTCCCCCTGGCCGGAAATATTCTGCTATGTCTTGCCATTTCTGACTACAACCACACTCCCGATGATATATAGCCCTCATGATATGACCCTTACTAACTGCCCCCTCCGCACTGACTTCACGTTCAACATCTTGCCATTCCAACGCAAGACCGCTGTTTTTTAGGCGTTCAACCATATCATAGGCCAAAGTGGTACGTTGTTCACGTATTTCTCTCAAACGAGTCTGCAAGACAGGATGATTAACATCCTTGAAATACCCCAAGAGATGAACCTCTTTACCCTGATAATTAGTTAATAATTCAACACCAGGAATTAGGTTAATGTTTAAACGTTTTGCCAGACTTTGAGCCTTGGCAATTCCTTCAGTACTCTCATGATCAGTAATAGCCAAGATTTTAACATTATTGGCATGGGCGAGGTTTACGACCTCTTCAGCCGATAGTATACCGTCTGATTCTTGAGTATGGACGTGCAGATCGACCTTCAAGAATACCTCTCCCTTCCATTTCTCC
>PKWS01000124.1:0-553 GCA_003132105.1 Desulfosporosinus sp. | reverse complement strand
GTTATTTGATTGACACTTTTTCTTTTTTCCGATATAATTCATTTTGTTCTAAAAATTCTAGGGGATTAGTTTAATGGCTAGAACAGCGGTCTCCAAAACCGCTGATGGGAGTTCGACTCTCTCATCCCCTGCCAAAGAAAATTTAGCACCGCAATGATTTGCGGTGCTTTTTATTTTGCTTCCTTGGCTACTAAATGATCAATTGGCTACAATTTGGCTACTATTATTACATGTTAGGGGTAACTTCTCCACATCAATAAAACATTGGTGCACACTGTTTGCATATTACTCTTGATAATGTCGAATGAACACTCACTGGACATGCTGAATAGAATGTACCAAGAACTCTCATTGTCATGACAATCTTAAAAAGGAGGTGTAGCGAATGATTTTAGGAGCATTGATAATAATTATTATTTTATTATTAATAATCGTCTGGGAACTAGCGGAACTATTGGAACTCGTGAGACCCCGCAAACACCGCAACTGTTAGTCCATGACAGTTTTGGCCTAGGTTATAAATACCTAGGCTTTCTTTGTAACTTTTACATCG
>PKWS01000019.1 GCA_003132105.1 Desulfosporosinus sp. | reverse complement strand
AGGCCGTTGCATGTCCTTTATTGAAGCCATATTCCGCGAACTTAGCCATTAAATCGAATATCTCGCTCGCTGTCTCCCAGTTCACACCTAAGCGCACGGCCCCAGGGATAACCCAATTCCCATGATCGTCCTGCAAACCATGGACGAAGTTTATCCGCTCCTCATCCATAATCTCTTTCTTCTTTTGCCCCATAGCACGACGCAGCAAGTCCGCTCTTCCAAGCGAATACCCTGCTAAATCACGGGCGATCTGCATAACCTGTTCCTGATAAACGATAATTCCATAAGTGGAATTGAGAATAGGCTCTAATTTCGGATGCAGATACGAGATCTCGGCCCCGTGTTTCCGACGAATGAACTCCGGTATCTGGTCCATTGGCCCGGGCCGGTACAAGGCGTCAAGAGCAATTATATCTTCAAATACGGTGGGCTTTAGCTTTGTGATAACAGCCCGCATACCGCCACTCTCTAGTTGGAAAACACCCTTAGTATTACCCGCAGCTAAAAGGGCGTACGTTTTGGGATCATCGAACGGAATATATCGCAAATCTATTTTTATCCCATGATTCCGCTCTATGAGATCAACGGCTCCCTGCAAAATAGTAAGATTCCGCAATCCAAGGAAGTCCATTTTCAGAAGTCCTATCTCTTCGACCAACTTCTTTGGCCACTGAGTCATGACTCCTTCGTCACTGGTCCTCTGAAGAGGGATATAAGTTGTTAGTGTTTTTTTGGCTATAACCACTCCTGCCGCATGTGTCGAGGCGTGCCGAGGAGTCCCTTCGAGTGCCATTGCTATTTTTATTAGATTCTTTGTTTCTTCATCTTCCTCCGCTAGTTTTTTGAATTCTGGTGAAGTTTCTAAAGCCTTTTCTAGCGTGATACCAGGCACATTAGGGATCGCTTTAGTAATCTTCGTAATTCTCCACAAAGGGATGTCTAAGACTCTGCCAACGTCCTTAATGGCACTTTTCGCACCCATGGTACCAAATGTGATGATCTGACATACTTTATCCGATCCATACTTCTGAGTCACATACTGAATTGCTCGTAATCGTCCCTCAGGATCGAAATCAATGTCAATATCTGGCATTGAAATTCGCTCTGGATTTAGAAACCGCTCAAAAAGCAGATTATACCGCATCGGCTCAACGCCGGTTATATCTAACAGATAGGCTATCATCGATGCCACAGCTGAGCCGCGACCTGGGCCAATCAGCACGCCATTTTTCTTTGACCATCTGCAAACGTCTGATACGATCAAAAAGTACCCTGCAAAGCCTGTCTTCGTGATGATTTCAAGTTCATAATTCAGACGTTCACGCTCTTCTTGTGTTTGGTTGGGGTAAAAACGAGGAAATGCCTCTTCACAGAGTTCCCGTAAATAGCTATCAGTCGTATATCCTTCCGGAATTTCAAAGACCGGCAGGTGGGTTTCTCCAAACTTAAGCTCAACATTACACCGATCAGCTATATGGACCGTGTTTTCTAATACTTCGGGATGTTCTCCAAAAAGTAAGGCCATCTCATTGGCTGACTTTAGATAACATTCTTGGCTTTCAAATTTCATGCGGGACGAATCGCTAAGCGTTTTCCCTGTCGAAATACATAGGAGAATATCTTGGATGAAGGCTTCATCGCTGTTGATATAATGTGTATCGTTGGTGGCGACAAGAGGTAAACCTGTTTCCTGATGGATTTCCCATAGTTTAGCATTCACCTTACGTTGTCCTTCAAGACCGTGATCTTGCAATTCCAAGTAGAAGTTATCCTGTCCAAAGATGTCCTTGTATTCTTTCGCTGCCTCGCAAGCCTGTTCTAATTTGTCGTCTAATATATACTGAGCAACCTCACCGCCTAAACAAGCGGATAAGGCGATAAGCCCCTTCGCGTGTTTACGAAGCAGGTCTTTATCGACACGTGGTTTATAATAGAAACCATCGAGGTGAGCGGCAGAAACAAGCGCTATCAAGTTTTGATACCCTTCATTGGTTTCGGCCAACAGAACGAGATGATAATTGGCATCGTCCTTATGTGGAACACGATCCGCCTGCCTGCGTGGAGCAACATAAATTTCACATCCAAGGATGGGCTTAATTCCAGCCTTTTTACACTCTTTATAGAAATCGATGACTCCGTACATTGTGCCATGGTCGGTAATGGCCAGTGCGGGCATCTTTAGTTCTTTTGCTCGTTTTACCAGTTTTTTAATGTTAGCAGGTGAATCGAGGAGGCTGCCGCTTGATGTGTGATTATGGAGATGAACAAATTCCGATAGCACTATCGTACGATCTCCTTTCTTCGAATCATTTGGGATTCCTATTCGTGATATAGGGGTGATGAGCAGTAAAGCTTCTCAACTCAAAAGTGGTATCATCTTTGTGATTATTTATTTTGGCTATTCGGATTATGTGGTGGAAATCAGTAAATTGATTTCCAGTTGAAGCTAGTCCCAAATGAGCCCACCTTTAAACTCATAAGTAAATCCCGTTACTTCAAGCTTGGTTTGGTATTCCAATTGCTTTTCCACAACTGTCTCAAGCCTATTTCAGATAATATTCTTTCGGCGGGGTACGATCCGTCAATTCCTTCTCGATTTTCAATATCTTCCTCGGCTAAATCCTTCATATCACAATTATCCTCAACCCATTGGGCAAACTAATTTTCGAGATACTCAATCACGCTTTCAAGACTGTAATCATGTCTCATCCATGATTAAGAGCTCGGCCCTATGGGAGAGAGGGCAACTGCCAATGAAAACTTCATTTTCATTCCAATACGAATTATTTGTTCCAATATCACTGTTACTTATATAGCCAACGAACTAACATGAAGTGGTAAGGCTGTTTCATAAAATCGTGATAACCATATGTTTGACGTATCTCTCGTGTATGATCCCACCTGCTTTCACTATAGCTATATTTTTCCAAGGTATTCTCACCTAATCCTAGCTGTTGAGCGATATAATGAATAACATTAGAAGGTACTTTTATTGGGTCTGACAGAAAAGCACCAAGGAATCTTACTGTTCCAAGTTGTATAGCAAAGCCAATTCTATTATAATCGCCTCTATGATTATACGAAGCTTTTTTGTCGTTATCGTCAAGTAAAAAATACACTGCTAATTGCTCATTTGTAGGCTCATCAATAAATTTTCCATATCTAGATTTTTGTTCTTGTGTTAAAAATTCAACTGGCATTATCTACTCCTAAATTATAGTTTAGCAATCTAACACGATAAAGATTCAAGGGTTGTGTAGTAATGAAGAAAAAAAGAAGTAAACGTCCTATTCTTTTACCCGCTGATTAAGAAAATGCTCTTTCGATTGCATCTTCCAGCTCAATAGTTGAGGGCTTTGAGTACCTTCTTGTTACGTTTATATCAGCATGCCCGGCCAAGTCCGCCACTGTTGAAATATCGATTCCTGCACAAACAAGCTCACGGCAATAAGTATGCCTTAATTGATGGGGATGAACATAAAACTTTTCGAGAATCCGTTGAACCGAACGTATAGAAATTCTTTTTTGATAGTTTGACAAAAATACTGGATCTTTAAAATCTTCTCTTGAATCGAGATAATTTTTAAGGTGTATTCGAGCTTCGACCGGTAAAGGAACTTTACGTTCAATATCTCCTTTACCCTTTCTAACTACAACAGTTCCGCTTCTTTCATTTAATACAATATCCTGCCTGTTTAAGGCAACTAACTCAGAAACTCGAAGCCCCGTATATAGAAGAAAGTATGCTATTGCTATAGTTCTTAGATTTAGTGAGCGTTCAATCTCTCTGAGCATCTTGTTTCTGTCGTTACGTTCAAGTGATTTGGGGGCAATATTACGGTTTTTCCTATACTGCGGTTTACGAATATTTTGCAATATATTTGTTTTGTCCAGGGATTTCGCAAGACTGGATATGGCAGCAAACTTATTTTCTATCGTTGAAGCACTTAAGCCTTTTGCTGAAAGATATTTTACATAGTTCTGAATATCTAAACGAGTCAAAGAATCTAAACAACCGCCATTCATTTCAAGCCATTTTGAGAACTTCGTAACGATCTGAGTATATAATTTTATCGTACCGTCGCTACTTCCCTGAGTAGTTTGAAAGCTAATAAAGTTGCTAATGATTTTTGCGTCACTTATTCTAGTCATTACAAACCTTCTTTACAGTGTTATCCGCCTCTATCATACTAAAAAGTAGCGCAAAAGACTACTTTTGCGCTGCTTTTACTGAGGGATTTTGTATTGTCCGAGGCTGGCAACGGTGTCGGTTGAATGGACACCATCTGAACATAAGTCCTTCAAATAAATGAACTATCGCTTCGGCTATTACTTTCATAATCTAAGGAATCACGTCCCAAATGAACATTTGGTAAATAAAGGATTGCTTGTTCCGGTTTTCTGTTCCGTTACTACACAACCCCCAACATGCCCCATTTGTTGCGTTGCCAAAATTTCTGGCTTGGGGCACGCCAACGTTTGACCTTGGCGTGACTATAACGGCGATGACCGCAGGCCTCGTAGTACTTTCCAATGTGGTGGCAAGTGTGGCTGGAATGGATGAATTACACAATCGTGAAGAGACGGGTACTGTCTATAATAAAACCGTAATTTGTACAGGGTTTGCCGACATAATAGCAGGATTAGGGTCTATAGTAGGCTTTGTACCCTATGCTTCTTCCATCGGCTTTGCAGCGTTGACCAATGTTCTCGATTTGTTTCCGTTTATCCTTGGCAGTGGACTCATGATTATATTGGGCGTTATACCGGGAGTAGGCAGTTTCTTTGCAACGATGCCTATCACCGTTGGGTATGCTGTGATGTTCTCAGTATTTGTCATGATCATGGGTATGGGGATTAAAGAGGCATGTAAGGAAGGAATGGACACTCGTAAGATGGTAATTTTAGGTTTTTCTATCCTAATTGGTAATGGTATAACACTGCTTCCCATTCAAGCGTTCTCCAAGCTACCACCCAGCATGACTTATCTGGTGGCAAACGGACTTATTGTCGGGGTGCTTGTCTCGCTTGTTTTAGAGCACATCATTCTTCGGGCAGAGGTGAAGAAATTACAATCATAATAAACAATATTGTTTCAGCCGGACTCATCACATACTTCTAGCTTTAAAAGCTTAGCAACGTATTTTGCTGAACTCGCTTGAAAGCTCAGGGTAATAATAATTGTCATAAAGGTCACGGCGGAAATGACTTGCGCATTTGCAATCTGCATAGATATAAGCATTCCTGCTAGTGCGGCCGGAATAACGCCAGTTTCTCTTGTCCACATAAGGTATAAGATCTCTTTAAAACTCCACCTTGCTCTTCTGTCGATCATCACGGAAAAGAGTACAGACACAGGTCTAGCAATAAACACCAATACCAGAACCACCAGTAACGCGCCTTTCCAGTATTGAACCAAGATACTAAAACTCATTTGAGTCCCTAAGGTGACGAAAATCATTATTCTAAGGATTCGCACTAGAACCTCTTTAAAGCTCAAATGCAGATTATACCCTTCTTCTTCAATCGTCAGGTTAAAAATACTCATATTTCCGAACACAATTCCGACAACAAATACTGCCATGAAACCGCTGACTCCTAAGTGATTTGCAATGGAATACGCCCCTAAAACAACCGCAACCACTATCTCACCTTTATGGCCCGTCAAAAATCCAAGTTTATGCTCTGAAACCAATAAGGTAGCTATATATCCAAGTATGCCTCCGACGAGAACACCTCCGCTTGCAGTCTTAACTAGTTCAAGGATATTGGCTGTTAAGGAAAAGGAACCACCAGCGATTATACCTAAAATTGCGAACGTCATAATCGCCCCAGAAGCATCATTGAAGGCGGATTCAGAAATAATGGTTTGTTTGAGTTTGGGACTAATATTAATCGACTTGAATAAAGGAACGAGAACTGAAGGATCAGTTGAGGCTATAACGGTTCCTAGTAACAAGGCATACATAAAATCCAAATGGAGTATCCTCTGCGCAAAAAAAGCGGTAACGAAGGCCGATATCAGGACGCCTATAGTCGATAAGGACGTCACTGAAACTTTAACCTTATTCAGTACTCTTAATTCAATTTCTCGCCCTCCATCATACAAAATGTAAGCCGCTCCAAAGGTCAGGACAAGTTGGTTGGCCATGGGAAAATTTTTAAAACTTACTAATCCCAATAACTCGGGCCCGATGAGTACTCCTGCAATAATGAACAATACTGTATCCGGCAATCGTAATTTACTACTGAGTTTGATACTAATAATTCCGCTCACGATAACAATGGCAATTAGCTCCATTAATTGTTCTGTTAGTGCTGAAATGTTTGAGTCCATCTGAAATAAACCTCCAAAAATACACTTCGAAGTTCTATGCTTTATTATCCCATAAAATGATACAAGAGTATAGAGCTTTGTCAATCAAGTTTGTGTCAAGTAGGCGTTGGCAACTTTCCCTTTTCAATCATCCATAACATTGGTCTGTCAATTTGAGTCTTTTTACACCCTCATGTTTCGTTGTAGAATAATCACGGTTACACTTAAAGGCTAGGGTAACATCTGTCGTCTCTAAACACTCGCGTCATCCGGCTCCCATTATCCAGCCGTTGGCTTGATTCCCATTTGCCAATGGACAAAGAGTTTGGGTTCTCGCTTGGCGATGTTCCCCAACCAGTTTTCAGCCTTTGTTTTATGGGTTTTCAGCTTCTTGTATTTTCTCCTAGCCCATAGAACCAAGACTTGGTTCATGTGCCGTAGGACTGGGTACATTTGAGATTTGTAAAAGCGTCCGTAATAGTTAATCCACCCTCTCAGAACAGGATTGACTGCGCGAGCAATGTCCTCTAACGCTGAGCCCGATTTCAGCTGTATCTTCCACTGTCGAATGGTTTGCCGCATGGTCGTGGCTGCCTTGTTGCTCACGGCTGGGCTGAAGTTAATAAAGTGTTTGCCATACCGATTCTTAGAACGCCTTGCTCTAAATGTGTAACTCAGAAAATCGAAGCTTGTTTCAGCATGGTCTTCTGGGCGATCATCATCTTTACAGTAGACGATTCGCGTTTTGTCAGGATGCAGCTCAAGACCACATTCCTTCATTCGTTGCTCTAGCCGGTGGTGTAACTTTTCTGCTTCTTTATGCGTTCGACAGTGCACTACCGCATCATCTGCGTAACGAGCCCATGGGTTTTGAGGTTGGTTCCTCTCCATCCATTTGTCAAAGGTGTAATGGAGGAATAGGTTTGCAAGAACCGGACTTATGACCCCGCCTTGGGGGGTTCCAGACTCTCTCGCCACCAGGGTTCCATCCATCATCTTAAACGGGGCTTGCAACCAACGCTCGACGTAGAGGATTATCCATTCTGAATCTGTGTGTTTCTTTACGGCCCGCATCAGCAGCCCATGGTCTATGTTGTCAAAGAGTCCTACGATGTCAAATTCAAGCACCCAGTTATATTGCCAGCATCGTTTGCGGGTGATTTCCACCGCATCGAGTGCTGACTTTCCCGGTCTGTATCCGTAGGAGTCTGCATGGAAATACGGTTCTACCAGGGGCTCAAAATAGATCTTAGCTGCCATTTGGGCGATCCGATCGGCCACTGTAGGAACTCCCAGTAGTCTTATACCCCCATTTTTCTTCGGTATTTCTACCGCTTTCACCGGAGGTGGAAAGTAACT
>PKWS01000026.1 GCA_003132105.1 Desulfosporosinus sp. | reverse complement strand
GTATTTTTCGGATAATTTATAGAAATCTTCTTTGGGTTCGCCTAATAGCCTCTATTTTCCATTCGAGTCCGATAACAAACACTGTACAAATGCGAGATTCATGAGGTCAGTATTATGGAGCGTATTTTAGCAACAATTCTTCATAAGATGAATCCATCTTAACCATAAAAAGTCCTCCATTGTACTCATAAGGCGCATAAGGCGATTTATCTGCTAGGGATGACGTTATAACTGTATGAGACCGAGCAGCGGGTGCAACAAGAAATTGGGTAATCATTTTTTTTGAGCCATTAGGATAATTAAATTCTACTGGACTAGAATATAGGAATTCAACTGTAAGTTGTTGTTTAAATTGTGTAACAAATTCATTTGTAATTATGGCTGTCAAAATATTGTTTTCAGATATTTCATTAATTTTTTTGTAAATTAGTTCCTTTAGGGCTTCATACCCTTCAGCGCCTTTTGAAAATTCCTTCGAGCGCCCTTTGTTGTAGACAATGATTTTTTCTGGTTCTGCATTTGTACCTAGACTCGAAGAGATCAAATATGGACTTGAAGTGAAGTTACTAATTAACCATTTCCCATCAGTTCCTTTGCGGCCAATGACAAACCTTTCATTTCGTCCTGGTCCCCACTCCGAGACCCCTATTGGCCCGACATCAAGTATAAGCTGAAAGTATACAGTTGGGACTTTTGTGTCATATACAGCTTTGTTACCATTATTGCCTGCAACCACGCTATATCCTTCAAGTGAAATAAGTTTAATAGCTTTTACATGTTGATATCCATTCTGATATAAATTCTTAAAATTTTCTTGTGTTTGACCATCTAAATCTTTTGGTGACAAGAGCTTCCATGCTTCTCCATAGTTTTTCGTGTTTATGTAATTGAGATAATTCCTTATAAGTTGTTCAACCTGTTTTTGATCCTCCATCGTGATCACAGTACCCACAGAAGGTTTAGTATCTTGTGGTTGTATAGCCGGTGACACTACGTCTGCGTTTGTACTAGGTTTGGTATTTCCATTCTTAACACCGGTGAAGATTGCAAAGGCTATTAGCAGTATCGCTAAAAATCCTAAGACTGACCATTTAACGGAACCATGTCTAAAATCTTTAATCATACTTACCCTCCTCTTGATTTTAGATTTGGAGCCAGATAAACTTGCCAAACCCGCCATTCGAGGAGGAGTCGTAGAGTAGGTCTCTACCAATTTAATGAGCGTATAGGCATAGTCGTTGCATTGTTTAGTATCGAGTCGATCCATGGCTAAAGCGTCACAAGATATTTCTTGGTCTTCCCGCATTCGGTAAAAGGCGTACCAAATTAACGGGTTAAACCAATGAATGATCACTAACACTTGGGTTATCCAATTTATCATGATGTCTTTACGCTTGAAATGTAATAGCTCATGTAACAATATATGATTCATCTGTTCCGAATTAAATGTTTGCTCAATCCCAAGTGGCAACAGTAACCTTGGATAGATGAAGCCTAATAGTGCTGGGCTGTTTACATGTCTTGTCTTAAGCAGTGGAATGTCAGCTTTTATCTTCAGGTCGGCTCTAATTTTATTGAAAACTGTGATTAGGCTTGGATCAGTTATCAAATTATATTCAATTTTATGACTAAACCGTCTGTTAACAATTACAGTAAGAACCGTTAATATCAGAATTCCTACAAACCATACCAAGAACATTAGTTTATATATGAACGGGAAAATGGCAAAGGTCGCCACATGATTACTACTTGTTAGCTGTTTTTCTGTGCCTAATACAGCTTTGCTGGAAAGGCCATCCACAACGACAGGCTGTTCCAGGCTGCTAGTTTGTTTAGTATCACTGACAGTGGACGTTGGTTGTGTCGTAGGATTAGAACTGGAGACTATAATTTGTTGTATGTGAGATGAATCAATAAACTTATAGATAGAAACTGGACTACTAGGTGTCCAGGGTAAAACTAACCCAATAATCAAAACTGACCATAGCATATATTGGAAGCGTGCTCCCACTCGATGTCTAAGGACAAATTTTACACCAAGCAGAAAAACAATGAAGATGCTAGTTTTGGCAGACGTTGTTAAGACCCAATTAAAAAGACTACTATAATTTGCCTGTAATAGCGTCATCAGCGTCATTAACATCTTCAGTCCTTCCTTCTTCAAGGAGCTTTTTCAATTCTTCAATTTCTTCTTGAGTGAGTTTTTCTTCTTGCAGAAAAGTGACAAGCATAGGCTTTAGGGCTCCTCCAAAAACACGAGTAAGAAAGGATTTACTCTCTGCTCTAATACACTCTTCTTCAGTTACTAGGGGATAGTAGAGATAAAACCTTCCCTCTTCTTTGAAACCGAGTGCTCCCTTTTTGACTAGTCTACCGATTAAAGTCTTAATTGTGTTTGGTTTCCAATCTGTGGATTGGTCTAAAGCCTTAACAATCTCATTTGCGGTACATGGAGCTGATTTCAGCCAACAGATCTTCATTACTTCCCATTCCGCATCGGATATATTCGGTGTTTCTAACATCTTTTAAGCCTCCTCTCTAATTTATGTTTACGCATGTAGTTAATTACTATATTACATTCGTAAACAATTTATTGTCAAGGATTTCTTTACAATAAATTGTCTTGGGCGAAAAGCCCCTGCCTTAACTTATTATGTACAGGCTAAAATTCTACATCTTTCCTTCGTTTCCTGCCAAGATGGCAGAAATAATCATTCTCAAATTATACTATTTGCTCCATGACAATCTTAAAAAAGGATAAAAGAAAGAGGAAACATCATTGACCTCACAGCCTTGTTTCCTCTCTCAGATCAATAATTAAACTATATCAGTGATTGTTCGTCTGCCGATCCAACATTTTTTTCATTTCACCAGTCATAATGGTCCCTTTATAGTGCTAATCTGTTGACCAGCTTCTTATCCCCAATCCTAGCTGTCATTAGACCTTTGGCAACCACAACATTATTAACCGTCACATCTACTTCAATATTGCAATGTTTTTTGGCAACAAGCAGTAGCTTTGCTGTGACCCTTATTTCAGTCCCCACCGCGATGGGCTGAAGTTGATAAAGCGTAAAATTTTCGGTGATCGCATCGAGTCGATACTTCTTACGCAGTCCGATATAACCAGCCATGTTCATGACGGTAACGAGAACTCCACAGCTTGCGGAACCATAGTCATTAACCATGGAATTGGTGATTTCTCCTTCTATAGTGAGATGCTCGGCATCATCGACGAATCTGAATCCGCTTAAAACAAGGTTGTCCACTGTTTCACCAAACTGAGGTTGTTTTTGAACTTGCTGGTAAGCCTCTATGACGTCTTGTAAGCTAACGATTCCAATCAGTTTGCCCTGATCCGCAACAACAGCAATTTCCCATCCTTCCCAAACCATGATTCGGGAAATATGGGTTACGGGATCATCTTGTCCTATCATAAATGGGTTAGCATTCATTACATCTTTGATCTTTGTTAAAACATCCGCTCCGGCAACATCTACCGCAGTAACTATACCCACAAGGGTCATGTCTTCCTCTACGACAGGGAAACGACTGTGGCCCGTACTTTGCGAAAGTACGCGCCAATCTCCAACGGTCAGATCCCCCTTCAAGTAGCTCACATCTTTAACCATAATATCTTCTACTAAAATGAGTTCTTTCTGAATTAATCGATCATAGATAGCACGATTAATCATCGAAGTGACGGCAAAGGTATCGTAGGGGGATTGAATTATTACTAATTCTTTTTGTCGTGCTAATGCCACGACCTCTTCATCTGGTTCCAATCCTCCGGTAATCAATAGCGAAGCTTTATGTTCCAAGGCAAAAATCTGAGCGTCACGTCGGTTTCCTACAATACACAACGCGTCTTCTTCCAAGTACCGTCCCATAGAATCTACTTCCATCGCTGCAATAATAAACTTATTAGGAGAGCGATCGAGATGCTCAAAGCCACAAATAACGATCCCTTCGGCAATCTGTGAAACTTCACGCAACGTTAGGTCCTCGATTTGTCGTTCTTTAACCCCTTCAATTCGAATCGTTCCCACTTTGGGAATTGAACGAACAAATCCTTTTGCCTCTGCCTCTTTAATAGCCCGATAAGCTGTCCCTTCACTGACGTCCAACTCTTTGGCTATAAAACGCACTGAAACCTTACTGCCAATTGCAAGATCTTCAATAAAAGTTAAAATTTGTTGATGCTTTGTCAAGTAAAAGACGCTCCCCACATATTACTATACGAGCATTAATTATATCACAAGAATTCTTATTCAACCATGCTTATCTAGATACTATCTTTTCTTTTCCTTTGAGTCATGAGCCCTCCGATTTTCCCTGCCTCTTTGGCGGTCAAAGAATGCCACCCATCACTATGGATCTGATTAAGCAAACCCAATTCAGCTGCAATCTCCATTTTCAACGGTTCAAGCGGATCTACTCGCTTTAGCTTTACCTTTGGTTTTGACTCCTTCATACTAGTTCCTCCCCCTACTCATGATATTAAAATCTTCCTCATAATGCGGACAGGTGGATCCCTGCCTCTCCCCGAGAAGGTGTTCTAATCGACAGTGCCCTTCAATCGCATAAAGACAACGCGTCGAACATGGTTTTCTTGTCATCAACCTCATCTCCTTTCTATCATGAGTTTTACCTTTTTTGCA
>PKWS01000336.1 GCA_003132105.1 Desulfosporosinus sp. | reverse complement strand
CACTTCAAATGAATTAATCATAGAAACCTCCTGCATCCTTGTTTTCTTCTAATAATAGTTTGCTAAGAATTCTATGAATTATGTATGGTTGATGATGAACTTGCGCGCGATTTCGTTTTTTCCAATCTATAAATGAAAGCTAGGATCTCTGCCACTGCACGATAAAGCTGGGGTGGAATTTCCTTAGTTAACTCCACCTGCAGCAGTGCTTCTATGAGCAATTCATTCTTTTGAATGGGAATGCCTTCAGCTTCAGCGGTTTCGATCATTTTACGCGCCACTTTCCCTACACCTTTAGCCACAATCCGAGGTGCCCCGGTTTGATCGTAAACTATAGCTGCTGCCTTCTCTTGCTTTTCTTTCACCTCTGAATATCAACTCCACTTCGTCTAGATCCTTGTAAGAAATTCTGGAATTCTATGGCCTGGTCTAGATCCCCCGTTTCGATTTTCGTTAAAGTAAATCCAAGCTTAGCAAATTGCGTCCTCGTTTCCGGCAAAACCTCCTCTAGGAGTTGGTGCATGAATTGATGGTCACGCGTGAGGACGCGAATGGTAAGTGAATCATCATAAAAAGAAGCATCAATCCCAACCTGTCCAAGTTGCTGGGTTTCCATCTGGACGCCCACACGGCAGTGTTCTTCATCCATTCTACCTCCTTTACGAGCACTTTCAATCGCTATTTGTACGGGTACAAGCTGTTCCTGATTTAATAAGGGAAGATGGAGTAATAAATAGGCATTATCCAGTGCTCCTGTTTTAAACCACAGTTGTTGTCCTGTTAACTTTTCAAGTAAATTTATGAGGGTCCCCTTGGAATCAAGATGATCCAGGCCCTCTTGATTTTTGAGGGCTTCGAGGAGCGCAAATTTGAAGGTGACTTTTAGGCTGTTTTTCTCGGTTTCCTTGGCCTGAGGATCTAATTTCATCATCTGTTGGATACGTTGTTCATAATTCAGTCCGAGCTTACGTAAACAATCCACAAGCTCTTCCGCTCCTGTTTCCCCTGACAACCCCTCCCACTTTGGAATTGATTTTCTAAGGTTAATTAAAAGTCCATCCAACGGCGTTCCTCGCAAATTATTCAATAAAGCAGTTAATATTTCAGTGTTTGCCGTTGGAAATGTTTTAAGTAGAGTTATAATTTCCTGATTAATAGGTAATCCTCTCTCTGTAAGCTGCTCAAATTGTTGTGGGACAACGTGTATATCCCCTTGCTTCTCCATTAAAGGCTCGCGGATCAACAATAAGCTACCCTCACTCAAATTACCAACTTTGACCCAGAACTTATCCCCCACTTTAGTCGTGGATTCTAATAGGGCGGATAAGTCTTGGCCATTTATTCGAATTGTTCCTTCTCCCTCGGATGTTTTCTGAACAACTTCCACCATTAGACGCTGCCCAAGATTCCATTGATTGAATAGGGTTGATTGGCCTGGACCTGGTGCTAGTATGCCACCTACTTCCATACGACTACCTCCTAACTTGAGCACACCCCTACTTGACGAAAAACAGCTTAGGATAATTGGCCTAAGCTGTTTTATTTTTCCGGGAATTTGTGGTAGTTATTTTCATTATTTTTAATCCTATCATTTTGGAGTGATTGTTTTAAGTGGCCCAAGGCTTTGAGCGTTGCACTGTCCAATCGATCGGCAACATTCGGGGAATCTGAATCTTGATCTCCTAAGATAGGCTTATGAACTTTTCCGTATGAACGCTTTTTCGAGTGATGAAGGCCTCGTGAGGCAGTTTTATTCTCCTGTTCCAGTTTCGATTTTTGGGGGGTGTTGGACAACTTTTTCCTAGACAGTGATTTCAGGTTTCTATCAGATATAACTTGAGATACAGATGGGCTCGAATCAGGCGGAAATTCTTTCTTAACCCACTCTTGAACACAAGCTGGGTTTTTTGTGACCACAAATACTTCTTGAATAGAACCATTACTTTTAAGCAACAGCTTACATCCTGTTTGAGTCTCATATTTATAGACAATCCCACGTTCTGAGGAGTGGCTAACGTCTATAACGCCGGGAATAATGTCTGTCACTTCCGAAAGACGGCCTAAATTTTCCAGCCATAATAAAGCATTTTGAATGATGCCATGTTCACGTTTTACCTTATTTCTACGATATTTCAAGCTTTCACCAGCTTTCAAAAATACAAATGTTTTGCTTTTATCTGCCCTTGCTGGATATCCAATATTCCAAAGGAATATTGGAGCTCACGCCTTTTGTCAGTCGGGGAACCTGGATTAAACATTAAAATGCCATCCCGCCATTCCATAAAAGGAGTATGACTGTGGCCAAAAACAATTACATCAACTGATGAATCTTTAAAAGCGAGATAAGCACGTTCTTGCGTACTTTTCCCCTTACCTGAATCTCCATGAATTAACCCTATCCTGATAGCTTCACATTCAATAACGTCGCGATTAGGTAAAGAAACATCCCAACCGTCACAATTTCCTCTTACCGCCCGTACTGGCGCAATGGTGGACAATTCTTCTAATAAGCCTATATGGGTCAAGTCACCAGCATGAATAATCATATCGATTTGAGTTAACTGTTCCCAAACAAAACTTGGGAGAGTTTTGCCTACCCGCAAATGGGTGTCTGATAATACGGCGATTCGCATTCGATTCACCTCTTGATTTTAGCTCATACCATCAACACCACTTATGGTCGAATCGTTTTTATGATGTTGTAGTAAGTATCTCGTTCAACAGCCACTAAACCTGCTTCATGAATCATCTGGATAAGCTGTTGTTCGCTTTGCATTTGGGGACTGGTTGCACCAGCTGTATGATAAATTTTCTCTTCTCGGACAACCCCATCAAGATCATTTGCCCCAAACGTAAGTGCCATCTGGGCGACTTGAGGACTGGTTGAAACCCAGTACGCTTTAATATAGTGGAAATTATCTAGAATTAAGCGTGCTACGGCGATCACTTTTAAGGTTCGGAGTGCGCTCGCTTGAGAAACCTCTTCGAATTTCGTGTTCTTTGGATGAAATGCGGTAGGAATGAGTGCGTAGAAACCTTGAGTTTCGTCTTGTAGATCTCGCAAAGCCAAGAGATGATCGATCAATTCTTCATCCGTTTCAATAAGTCCATACAGCATATTTGCATTGGTAGGTATTCCTAACTGATGTGCAATTCTGTGAATCTCTAGCCATCGTTTTCCACTTAACTTTCCGGGACAAATGATCTCCCGAACCCTTGGGCTGAAATTTTCCGCTCCACCACCTGGAATAAAACTGAGGCCGGCTTGCTTAAAAGTTTTTAAAATTTCTATAACAGGTACATTCTCCATTTGAGCGAAATAGTCATATTCTGCCGCAGTGAACGCTTTTAGACTGATTTGAGGAGCTCGTTCTTTGATTTTAGTAATCATGTCTAAGTAATATGAAAAAGGGAGATCAGGGTGTATCCCCCCGACAATATGAAGTTCCGTAACACCTTGATCTGCGAATTGCCCTGCTTTATTTACCACCTCTTCAATGGACATAGTGTAAGATCCCTTATCTCCAAGGTCTTTACCAAAAGCGCAAAGGCCGCATCGCACTTTACATACATTACTATAGTTAATATGGGCATTATTATTAAAGAATACTTGATCACCAGTCATAGCGCGTTTTCGTTCATTCGCCAGGTAACCCAGACCAAGTATATTGGTTGTTTGTAGAAGTTGCAGACCGTCTTTGCGATTAAGCCGTTGTTCTAAGATCATATTTCCATATACGTCTTCTAATCCGTTTAATATTGGATTAAATTCCAATCCTGACCCTTCTTTCCCGAAATTGTTATTATCTTTATTATAACATAATTCTCGAATTTCTCGAAAAGAGAATGAACAATAAAAAAGGACTGTAAGCGTTGGCCACTTAAAGTCCCAATGATTGATTAGTGATACTGTTTCATAGTTTGGCGTTGACGTTTGATAGCTTTACGCACTTCATTCGCAACGCGCCATGTTTCTGGTTGGTGGGGAGTTATTAATTCTAATTTTCCAGAACGTTTATCGATTAATATATCGACTGTCGGTTTACGTCCTTGAGCTTTTTCACCCGGGTGTAGAATATCAATACCAATTTTATGTTCATCATATTGAGGAGGAACGAGGTAATTTAGGACTTCCGCTGTCGCGTCCATCAATTCTACAACTTGATCTTCTGGATACCCTTCTCGTAATAAGATATCGCTCACAGAAGTTAAAGGATGTTCAAGTGTGAGTAGCATCTGGGCGCGTTGTATTAAATTATAATCGATGTCCAAAACGCCACCTCAACTTTCATTGTTTAATTTCATTTTTCCCTTATNNAAAATTATTTTCTTTACCTTTTTTACTTGCAGCGATATCGGGAATTGCAATGGCTATCCAAGGTACGATAAATTCGTCCCTAAGTCAAAAAACATCGCTACTATCAGCGACACTCGTAGTCCACATCATCGGTACGCTTGTCGCTTTGGTTGCTGTACTTGCCTGGCGAGCCCCTCTCTTAAAATACAACTGGATTTCAGTTCCGTGGTATCTATATCTTGGCGGTATACTCAGTGTCCTTATTGTCGGACTCGTTGCTATAAGCATACCAAAAGTAGGCGTGTGTAACGCGACCACAGCGATTATCATAGGTCAGGTTAGTATGGCTGTGCTAATCGATCATTTCGGATGGTTCGGTATGGGTCGCCTACCTTGGACCCAATCGCAGCTCATTGGAATTGGTTTATTTGCAGCAGGGGCCAAACTCCTCTTCCGCTAATTCTTTATGTCCTATATCATTATTTATTGGCACGACCCACAATTAAAGCCATATTATTAATAATAGCATGAATTTCTTCACTGACATTAAATTTTTGAATTTGACCGTTAGCTGCTAATATGACTGCATTTTTGCCCTCAACGCTTTTATCACTTTCAATGAGTCGGAGAAGAAAGGCATAAGCATCGCTACTCACTGGGAGCTGCTTAAACTCTCCTTCGGCGACAAAGATGATCCAATATCCAGAGGATATTTCGTTTTTCCCGTTATTATAGAGGGCATTAGATACACTCGAGGAGTCTTGTCCCAGCAACGTCTGCTGATCAGTTGCATTCGTGCCTAGGTTGTCCGTACTACTACTACCCAGCGTATAGTTGTCATTTGGCGGCGTAGTTGTTTGAGTTACCGGGACAGATAGACGTGTGTAAATATCCTTGAAAAAATTAGGAAATATAATGTAACCGACAACTCCAATAATGAGTATCCATAGGGCCAAGGCTTGTAAATCCTTCCATAGATCATTACGTGGTGGTCGTCCCCAAGCACTTGGCATACCTATCCCTCCATAAATATCTCATCTTTTGCTTGACAAAATCTCAGTCTCTAAACCATATATATATACGTTCATTTTCCAAAGATATGTGTATGAAACTTGCATCTCTCATTCCCACCCTCTAAAATAAGAACTGAGGTGGGGAAAATGGATCTGCTTCGACAAAAACTGACCTTGTTGCCAGAGAAGCCGGGTGTGTATCTAATGAAGGATACTCTGGGACAGATTATTTATGTCGGTAAAGCTAAAATATTAAAGAATCGGGTAAGGTCTTATTTTACCGGATCTCACGATGGCAAAACTGGACGGCTCGTAAGTCAAATCGCCGATTTCGAATATATCATGACAGAATCAGAGGTTGAGGCTCTTGTCTTAGAATGCAATTTAATTAAAAAGCATAACCCGAAGTACAATATCCTCTTGCGAGATGATAAAACCTATCCCTATTTAATCATTACTGAAGAAAACCACCCGCGAATCCTCGTCACTCGGCAAGTAAAAAAAGGAAGAGGTAAATACTTCGGTCCTTATCCGAATGCAACTGCAGCCAAAGAAGCTGCACGTTTACTTAATCGGCTTTTCCCATTTCGAAAATGCCGTCAAATTCCCACCAAACCATGTCTTTATTATCATTTAGATCAATGCCTTGCACCTTGCGTCACTAACCTATCGCTTAATGTTTATGTGGAGATGCGCAAAGCTGTTTCAATGTTTCTCAAAGGAGACCAAAACGAAATAATCACACTCTTAGAAGGAAAAATGCAAACGTCGTCAGAGGCACTCCACTTCGAACGTGCTAGAGAATATCGTGACCTTATCGGAGACTTGAAGCTTCTCCAGGAAAAACAAAACATCACTCTCAATGATTTTATCGATCGCGATGTTATAGGATATGGCATAACCACAGACCAGATGTGCATTCAGGTTTTTTATTTACGGCTTGGCAAGTTGCAAGCACGCGATAGCTTTATTTTTCCTTATTATGAAGAACCNNTTATCACGCCTTTTTCCAATCACCGTTCCTCAAAAAGGAAAAAAAAGAGATTTATTACAGATGGCAATGTCCAATGCTCAGACCACCCTTCAAGACCAAATTTCACTAGAAGTACGCCAGCAATCTGAAACACAACTAGCTTTAGGCACACTTGGGGAACTCTTGAAAATTCCGATTCCTAGTCGAATCGAAGCTTTTGACATTTCAAATACAAGCGGGGCACATAACGTTGCCGGTATGGTTCAATTCATCGAGGGCAAACCCCAGCGCAAAGGATACAGAAAATATAAAATCCATCCCATGGAGACGTCCGATGATACGGCTGCTATGGGGCAGGTTGTTCTGCGCCGGTATGCACGGTTGGTTTCAGAAAACGTTCCTCTTCCAAACTTAATTTTAGTTGATGGGGGTAAAGGCCAAATCAATGCGGCTTTAAAGGCTCTAAAGGAACTTAACTTAACTATTCCCGTCGCTGGAATGGTTAAAAACGACCGGCACCAAACTAACGGGCTCTTAGATCAATCAGGTAATCCGGTCGCTTTACCCAAAAGCCATCCCACCTTTTATTTACTCGGCAGGATCCAGAATGAGGTCCATCGCTTTGCCATCACCTTTCATCGTCAACAACGGGCAAAAAGTATGACGCTCTCAGCTCTAGACGGCATCCCGGGTATAGGGCCAAAACGCAAACAACAACTGTTACGTCATTTTTCATCTCTT
>PKWS01000068.1 GCA_003132105.1 Desulfosporosinus sp. | reverse complement strand
TATTGGCATTTTCCTAGTAATATCATATTGTCATCCTCAAGTGTCTTACTTTATTAAAGGTGGATTTACCTTATACCTCTTAGCTTTTGCGTTTTAGCCTACTTGAAGTTGAGGAAGGTGGTCTAATGAGGGACAATTTACTTGATTTACTAAATGCTGTTGAAATAAAACGCGATCAACTTAATAAACTTGCCTTATGTAAAGAGCTGACTTCTGAAGAAGTAGTTACCTTTAGCTGTGAATTGGACAAACTATTGAATGAAGTTTATATTTTGAGCAAACACACAGGAACGGAATAATGGAAGTGTATGTCACAGGGAATTATAGTCTGTTAGCTTGTGTGACTTGTCTAGATTATTGATAGTATCAAGGGTAAGATCATGGTTGGAGAGGTTTCCACTATGCCTGAGATTATCGTAGTTATGTAAAGCGATAAAGTGATACATATCTAACTTTCATAATTCACAGCGTTCTGGATAAGTGGTATAATATAAAAGCTCCTGCAATGCAGGAGCTTAATTACTTAAACCGTATTTATATAAATCTGGTGATGACTTATGTCAAATTGAAAATCGTTAAAGTCTGAAGCTTTTTGTTTTCTTGGTCCAGGACATCAGTTAGCGAGATATCCAACGCGTTGGACAGAGCGGCTATATAAAACAGTTGTTTACCCAATTCGGCTTCTATAATATCTCGACAGTTATCGCAAATAAATCCTTCAAGTTGGCTGTTCAAGAGCTCTTTAAGATCGGCGAGGCTTGCATCTGGTGGTATGGGTTTCTTATGTGCGTTGACTGAATGGCAACCGCAACTTGTCACCGATTTAACAACGGCACGGTTAACACGCGCAGACGTTTCTTGTCCTTTGGACAAGATATCCAAGATACTTTGATGACGGATTAACAGAGATTTAACGGTGCTCTGGAATTGGTCAGTGAGTTGTTCCATGTGTGCTATCCTCACTCCTTTCTGCCTTCTCTATTATACCGAGACGTCTGGGTTGTTGTCAATTTTCAAAGGGCAAAAGGGATAAAAAGGGAAATTGACAGGCTTAAGACTTGTATGATATAATCTTAAAATTTTGACCCGGGCTTTGTTCCTTGCTATAATAAGATATAAGGGGGTGGCCAAATGTTTAAGGTTGGTGACAAAGTTGTTTATCCGATGCATGGTGCCGGTATTATTGAGTCTATTGAGGAACGTGAAGTTCTCGGGGAAAAGCACCAATATTATGTCATGCATTTACCAGTAGGGAATATGAAATTGTTTATTCCCTTAAATAACGTGGAGAACCTAGGTTTAAGGCAAGTAATTTCTCCTACCATGGTTAAAGATGTGTTAGAAGTACTGAGAACTAAAGACACGGCAGCTACATTAGCGTGGAATCGGCGCTATCGTGCTAACTTGGAAAAGATCAAGAGTGGAAATATTTTTGAAGTTGCCAATGTTGTGCGTAGCCTTGCTCAAAGGGATAACGAAAAAGGTCTTTCTACTGGAGAAAAAAAGATGTATGAGAATGCCTGTCAAATCTTGATTAGTGAACTCGTTTTGACAGAAGGGTCAGAAGAGGCAGATGTCAGACAATGGCTTACAAAGGCTTTAGTTTTAGCTTAGACGCAATACTTCTATACGAGTTGTTTTGGGAGTTGTTTATGTCATAGACGTGGGCCTTCTAGTTGCACTAATGCACAAGAAGACATATACTTCCTCTTAACTTGCAAACAAATTAAGCTCCAAAATTACTAAATTTATCCTTTATTTGAAATTAAATACTAAACTACGGTATAATTGGAAAGAATTTTAGTCACAATAGATAAAAAGGAGGTGGAATGATGATTCGCAATTTAATACGCGGGATCATCACTGTGTTAGTAGGGGCGTTGGGATTTTATCTTAGTCATTTATTTGTAAGTCTCAATCTTTTACAATCCCTGGGTTTGAACTTTTCTCCTGTTTGGACATACGCAGCGGTGGTTGTTTTATTCTCTATTATCGGGTTTTTAGTTGCTCCGGTTAGTATCCGTTCTTTTCTTTCGTTAATGGGATGGATAGATTCACGTTTGACCAAGGTTCCAACATATGATCTTATGAGTGGGGCCGTTGGGGGGATCATCGGACTTATTATTTCAAACTTAATTAGTAACTCATTTGTCGGCATTCCATTCTTCGGACCACTTTTTGCGGTCCTACTAAGCATTTTCATGGGCTATCTGGGTTTGACGATTGGAATGAAACGGAAAGAGGATTTCTTGGGCTTTCTTAGTTTCTTTCCAAAATTTCGTGGAGACAAGACGGACAAAGCAGACAAACATAAGGAAAGTAAAGCGGGCCACTCTTTAGAGCTGATGGATTACAAAATTCTTGATACTAGTGTAATTATCGATGGACGGATTGCAGACATTGTCAAAACTGGATTTGTGGAAGGGACATTGCTCATTCCGAGTTTCGTCTTGGAGGAACTTCGACATATCGCAGATTCTTCAGACTTGCTTAAACGAAATCGCGGGCGTAGAGGTCTTGATATACTCAATCAGATTTCTAAGGAAACGGTGATCAAAGTTCATATTCATGAACAAGACTTTGATGATATAAATGAAGTTGACAGTAAACTAGTACGCTTGGGGCAAGTTTTAAAGTCGCCCCTTTTAACGAATGATTATAACCTCAACAAAGTAGCTGAACTACAAGGAGTTAAGGTTTTAAACATTAATGAATTGGCCAATGCCCTTAAACCCATTGTTTTGCCCGGTGAAGAAATGTTAGTTCAAGTGATGAAAGAAGGCAAAGAACCAGGCCAGGGCGTAGCCTATCTTGATGATGGAACAATGATTGTTGTGGATACGGGACGACGTTTTATGGGACAAAATGTCACCGTGTTAGTAACGAGTGTTCTGCAAACTGCAGCCGGCCGTATGATTTTTGCCAAGCCGAAAAGTATCCTTGAAAAAAAGTCGATGGGCCTTCGTACAGTTGATGAGGTGAATGCGCTTGGCTGAAATAGGGATCGTTATTCCTGCAGCAGGCCAAGGTAAACGGATGGGGGCCGGATACAATAAGCAATTTCTATCTTTGAGGGGACAACCCATCTTAGCCCATACGGTTAGACTCTTCGAAGAATCCAGTTATGTTTCTGAAATTGTTATTGTAGGGGCAGAAAGCGATCTCCTTGTCATTAAAGAACTTGTTTATCACCATAAGTTTGATAAGGTTGTGGCAATAATTCAGGGTGGAGCACAGCGCCAAGATTCCGTTCGTGCAGGGGTTCAAACTCTCAGTGCCACTATCCAACGGGTAGTGGTTCATGATGGGGCGAGGCCCCTTTTGACATTACAAGCATTTCATCAATTTCTAGGAGAGACAGAAGCTTTCTCTGCTGCAATTATGGGTATCCAACTCAAGGATACTGTAAAGCGGGTTGATATATCTGGTAAAGTGCTCGAAACCCTGCCACGCGAACGTTTGCGAGCCGTCCAGACACCCCAAATCTTTGACCGAGGGATATTAGAGGAAGCGCATCAGCAGGCGGTATCTGTGGGGTACTATGGCACGGATGACGCTGCTTTGCTAGAGTGGATGGGGTATCCTGT
>PKWS01000344.1:4777-5980 GCA_003132105.1 Desulfosporosinus sp. | reverse complement strand
GATTATCCCTTTCTGTTCTCTTTTGCAGCCAGAACCAATCCCTTTGATCCGGAAGCCCGGGCGGAAATATCAGGATGATTATGGGTTCATTCTTTTGCCCGAATTACCGTGGAAACTTAGGACGAAAGCCCCGTTTTTTATGGCAGGAACATTGGTAAAACATGTCGAAATTAAACTAGTAAACTTCAAAGGGGAGGGATAAATGATGTAGCAATTAAAATAGGGATCAAATTTGGAATTACCCTCATTACAATGTGCGGTTTATTATTAGGAACAGCGGTGTCGCTAGTCGCTAAATCTGTTTCCCTGGTTAATCATACAATAGTGTCGCAGGGCTCAACCAAGAGTATCCATCATCGAGCAAAAAGCGGAAATAAGAAAAATAGGTGGTACATATGCTGAATTACCTGAAAAAGTCATGGAAAAAAATTGGACCCGGCTTTATTACCGGTGCGGCTGATGACGACCCTTCCGGCGTTGCTACCTACTCGCAGACAGGCTCGATATTCGGGTACAGCCAGCTTTGGATAGCGTTATTTTCTTTTCCTTTTATGATTGTTATCCAGCAAATGTGTGGCCGCATCGGAATGGTAACAGGTAAAGGGTTGGCCGGTGTAATTCACGCCCATTACTCAAAACCGGTGTTATATTTTGCAGTTTCTTTGCTAGTGATTGCGAATACAATTAATATTGGCGCAGATCTGGGAGCGATGGCTGCTTCGGCGCAAATGCTGCTAGGATTGCCCTTCCTTTTTTGGCTATGTATCATGACAGGATTCATTATTCTCTTGGAGTTTTTTGTAACCTATAAAACCTATTCTAAAATTTTGAAGTATCTGGCCTTGACACTATTTGCTTACGTCTTCACAGCCTTTATCGTTAAACTAGATTGGGGAATCATTGTAAAAAACACGGTGATCCCACAAATTAAGTTTTCAAAGGACTATCTGCTCAATATTGTGGCAATTTTAGGCACCACGATTTCCCCGTATTTATTTTTTTGGCAGGCATCACAAGAGGTTGAAGAGGCAATTGTAGACGATAAAATTCAGGATATAGGCGTTGGAACACCTGCGGCGTCGCGGGAAAATGTTGCAGATATGAATTGGGATACCATCATAGGAATGTTTTTTTCTCAGGCCATCATGTTTTTTATCATCATTACCACTGCCGCTACCCTACATGCCAAAGGTATAACCAATA
>PKWS01000344.1:0-4741 GCA_003132105.1 Desulfosporosinus sp. | reverse complement strand
CAATTAAGGCTCTATATTATGCTGCGGCTTTAAATGGTTTAGCAGCACCACCATTGATGGCACTAATTATATTGATTGCTAATAACAAGAACATTATGGGTAAGTTTGTTAACAAGAGAATCAGCAATGTAGTAGGATGGATGATCGTTCTAGTAATGGCCATAGCCGGGATTTTGCTTATTATCGATTCGTTAAAGGGATGACTATAAAGTAGGACGACAAACACAATCCAACAATTTTCAGAAAATGACCTTGAGCGATTCAAGGCCATTTTCTGTTTCGTCACATAGCTAGGAGATATTGGGTGGCGACAGTGTGTAGGCACAATAAGTGCAACTTATGGATAAATCAACCATGTTTAAAGGATTGAACAAAGAGGAATGGACGAACGTGCTTGAGGAACAAAACATGTACCTTAAGTACAAGTATGCCTTTGATATCAGCTTGGCTTGGCCTACTATCTTTGCATCGCTGCCGAAAAGTACGCAGCCTCAAAAGTTTAAGAGTAGTAATAATTACGTGACTGCAATGCATTGCAGAAATATACAGCTTAGCTGCTGAGATTAAACAAATTCAGTAAAGCATCGGCAACTTCAAAGTAATATAAGTAAAGCGTGTCTTCATGTTCGCCGGTTGGGGTTTGAAGAATTACCTTGACCGGCATGTTGGAAATAGGATGTTCCAATAATNNATTAAAGAAGGAGGTCAGGGATAGCTCAAATGAATATTTCAACAAAAGCAATCGTCTCAAATTCTGAAATGATAAAGAATTATAAGGCTTGCAGGGAAAAGGCAGAAAGTTTCGGTAAGATATTTGTTTTAAAAAACAACCAACCAGATGCAGTATTGTTTTCTGTTACTGAATATAAAAGGCTTTCAGTGTTTATGGAGTATCTGGAAAGTCTTGAGGAAAAAGATATCGAAAAGGTTATTGAGTCTTTACCAAAGGAAGGGAATAGGAAAAATTACTCCATTGACCATTTAAGAAATGATATAAAATAAATCGTAGAAATAGATATGATCGTGTAGTTTACATTCGAATTAATTATCAAGGCCTTTAGGGGTGGAACGCTCATTTTAGAGTTACCACCCTTTAATTGTATAAACCAACGTGAAAAATAAAGGAGGTATATGAGATTGGTTTGATTAAAAGAATGAGGTTTGAAAGATTTAAAATTAATAAATAAGGAGGTTTTCATAATGTTTTTGGAAGATTCACTAGACTTGGTAAGCAAGGAGAAAAGAAAGAATGAGTCAGTAAAAGCAGCGCAGAAATTCGCTGTAGCCGCTGTAGCCACTGTAGGTGTAGCAACCGGAATTCTTTTTGCTCCAAAGTCGGGAAAGGAAACACGAGAAGATTTGAAAGAAAAAGCAGTAAACACTGTAGAAACCATCAAGGATACAGTCCAGAAGAAAGCAGAGGCGGTGAAGGATTCCGCGGCTGATGCTGCGCAGAAAGCAAGTAACGCCATCAAAGACGTTCATGGAAAAGCGGAAGGTGTAAAAAAGGACATTAAGGGCGGTTTCCATGACCTCAAACAGGACATTCATAAAACTGCTGAAAACATTTCGAATGAACTTAATTAATCTGTAAAACCATCAGAACAATGCCGGTAATTTTTGAGAATGTGGGACAAATCACCAGTAATGTCAGAGAGACTTCAGATTCTTCCAGCAAGTAGAACTTGCTGAGCAACCTTAATAAAGGAAGGATGACGAAATATGTTATGGACAATTGCTGTTATTCTCGTGGTCTTATGGTTTCTTGGTATAGTCACTTCGTATACTATGGGCGGATTAATTCATATTCTTCTCGTAGTTGCTATAGTTGTAGTGGTGTTAAACCTTATTTCAGGGAAGAGGACGCTTTAGCCGACGAATGTTGTGTTACTCAAAGAATCTAGCGATGCAGGGGACGATGTAAAAGTCGGAACTGAAAAAACATGGAGTGAACTTAGTGATTCTATTAAAAAGGCAGTATCTCGTTTTAAGTAATGTAAGGATTTTGTTGCAATTATGTTGCAATTAATGAACTGAAGAAGGCAGATACATTCTTCAGTTCATTACAATAGCTGCAAACCCCTTAAAAAAGGACAAAGAAATAGACCGAAGGTAGTTTCACCTACCAAAGGTCATTTTATATATATTCATATAGAGGTTCATGGGTAAAGAACATTTACTGGTAAGAGGTATCCACCATTTCTTTGTAAAAGTGAAGAATAACCCAAATGGCATATTTTATGTTTGTATGTCTAGTTAATGGTAAGTGTGTTATACGGAAAATGTAAATATTTCTAGGATAATTATCGTTCTAGGCAACCATAGTATTATGTAAAATGATACTAAAAAAATATTTTTGCAAAAGACAGAATTTTCAAATATATACAGAATATAGCATAATATTGCCGTGCTTTGAAGGAGGAACCTTCCCATAAAGAGAGGTTTGTGGCTTCAGATCGATCAAGCCATTTGGCAATGGCTTGACAACACCAATCGAGGACTGACGATCTCCAAAGTGGAGTTGATAGAGAAAGTCTTAGCTAAAATCCTACGAAGGACGGCTGGAAAATCAACTAAAAAACAATCTAGTAATTTAGTGAGAGAGCTAGTTAGTGAACTAGTGGGTAAGCCAGTTGTTGAAGCATCTATTGAGCCAGTAGGAAAGATAGAAGAAGTTTCACTACTAGCTGCCCTCATTGCTAGTAAGAAGAAGGGTGGTAAGGTGTTCGTAGGGCTTCACTAGATCAGAAACCGCGGCCCCTGCAGTAAGGATCTTTCTGAAGGATTTTAATGATAGGAGGAATATTCTAATGGAAAAGAACAATGAGCCACGTCAATATATACCAGTTACTGTTGAGGGTGAGGATTTAGCAAATTTCATGCTTCCAGTCGGTAATCCAGGAGTAAAGGCACTGTTTGCAACAGTCAAATATTTAGGTCGTGATCCAAGGAATCTGCTAGAGGAGTCGATTGTTAAGTTGTTCAAGGTGGCATTTGATATTGACATTAAAACTTGCACTAAGGAGGAGTGGACCGAAAGAATAACAAGTAAAGGTGGAGCACTTAAACAGTGGCAATCATTTATAAAGTTAACAAAAGAAGGAGAGGAAAGAAATCATGAGTGACACAAAGTCATCAATCATTTTTATCGTGTTATCGGTAGTATTACTCATAGGTATAGGTTTATCGTCTAGATCATCACCAGTACCAGCACCAGTGACAACGGCAGTCCCAACCCCAGCTGTAGCTCTTGCAACTCGAACTTCCTATCCAGCTCCAGTGGCAGAAGCACCTTTTGGCTGGACGGTAACCGTTAAGGAATATAAGTAAAGGACCGTGCCGAGAGGCCAATCCTGCTTATGTGGAGTGCCAATAAGTTTAGACCATTGCAAAGGACAGAAAAAAGTTATGGCTTGACGAAGCACCTAGCTTTTTTCTATGCTTTTTTATTAAGGGGTCTTTACCATCAATAACAACACACTACTATTTATTGTTGGGGTAAAGTTCTCTTGTGAGAATCTCCCGTGTCACTCTAACGGCCAGGATTGAGGTAAGTGCTGCCGTTTCTGTTAGAGTATCTTATGGGTTAGATTACTCCCCTCAGATAAGCTTGTGTGACGTGTGTGTGAAACATGTGATCGAAAGGGCCGATTTCTTTCTTTTTAAAAATTTTTATAAAAACGTAAACCCACTTTTCATATTTAGCTATTTCGTCAATGGGGTGGCCCTTATATACTTTCATAGTACCAAACAGACTGAATACCTCGTATCTAGGACTGGGAAGGATCATATCTAAATATTGGTGAACGTATTTTCCTTGCACTAGGCATGGGCAATTGTATGGTGCATGAGATGAGATTGTTGTTAATACTTTATGGATTAGTTATATAATTATTTGTAGCTCTATTTTACGATTGATTTTGCCTTGAAAGGGTGATTAAATGCAGGAGGACAACAATATTAAAGTTGGAATTGGTTTTGCGACTGGGAGAAAGAGTTTTCAAAAGGTGCTGAGAACCTATATACACACCTGGAAGGAATCCGGTTTGGTAGAAAACAAAAGGATCAGTTTAAATCTTTTTGTAGCATATGATCTTATTTATAATAAAACCAAATCAAAGGATTACACCAATATACACCCAGAACTAGTAAAGCAGATTGATAGTAGCAAATTTATTGGAAGCAACGATAGAAAAGAAGAAATTGACTATTTAGTTCGAGAAAACGTCATCAATATTAATGAAGAGCGCTTGATTTTTGGCAGGGGGTATGCAGGCAAGCGTAACGCTGTGCTATATAACGCTATAAAGCACAATATGGATTATTTGGTTTTTCTGGACGACGACGAATACCCGATGGCAGTGACTAATACGCGCAAAACTGCAATTTGGGGAGGTCAGGAGGTTCTGTCAAACCATCTTGAATATATCACTCAAGCTGAAATTACCCACGGAAATCACTGTGGCTATATATCCCCTATTCCCTATATAGAATTTAATGACACTATGACCGAAGCGGATTTCCGTTCTTTTATTGAGGCTATCAGCAATGATATCGTTAACTGGGATACCTTGAAAGCCGTTATGAAAAACGGCGGGGTAACCTATGCTGATACAAAAATATTGACTAGCGATGATGCTATAGAGGTGCAGGAGATAAACCATTCCAAATTCATCTCAGGCGCTAATCTGGGTATTAACCTTACCGATCCTCGCCGTATCTTTCCGTTTTACAATCCACC
>PKWS01000079.1 GCA_003132105.1 Desulfosporosinus sp. | reverse complement strand
CGGCCGCCTTCGCTAAGGCTTGCCACCAGCCAAGTTTTCTTTACCCGTCTATAAATAAACGTTAGATTTCTTGAGTTTAAGAGAATCTAAGGAAGAAGGTTTTCAATGTTACAGGTGATCGGCATCGGTCCTGGGCGTCCGGAATGGTTGCCGCCGGCAATTACTGAACTTGTAAAGAACTGCGAGATTTTAATCGGAGGGTCTCGGGCTCTGACACTCTTTCCAGATTTTACAGGACACCAGTATTGCCTAGCGGGTGACCTCACAAGCAGTATTGCCGTCATCAAAAATGCCCTTCTGGAAAAGAAAGCAGTCGGGGTTCTAGTCTCTGGCGACCCTGGATTCTTCAGTTTTTTGCCTAGGCTTAAGAAGGAATTTTCGGAGGAGAGAATCGACGTTTATCCTGGGATCAGTTCTCTTCAATTCGCTTTTGCAAGAGCGGGGCTTCCTTGGCAGGAGGCAACCTTTGCTAGTGTCCATGGTCGAGAGTTATCCGTACTACCTCAGGTTATAACTCATCCTACAGCGGTTCTAACTGGTGGGGAAAATACTCCTCAGAAAATTGCGCAATTTTATCTGGAACGCGGCTTTAACCTACTTATATCGATCGGCAATGCCCTTGCTTATCCAGAGGAGTTTTGGGCGACCATGGATGCAGAGCATTTGGCTCAGGAAAAGACGTTGTTTAAGAATGCTATCGTTATCCTGTATCCGGCAATAGGGCAGGATAACGAGCCGGAGCCCAAACATAATTCCAAGCAAAATACTCTTCAGGATAACCAGCAATCCACTAAGCAAGGTATCGGGTGCAGGATTGGGATTTCAGACGAAGAGTTTCTGCGGGGAAAGGTTCCCATGACCAAGTCGGAAATTCGTGTGCAAGTACTAGCCAAAGCCCAAATCTCGAGATACGACCGTGTCGTGGATATCGGAGCAGGTACTGGCAGCATTAGTATAGAAGCTGCAGGTCTCGCGTCTGAAGGCGTAGTTTATGCGATTGAACATAATCCCGAGGCTCAGGAACTGATCCTTGCCAATCAGCGTAAGTTTGGCGTTTCAAACCTTCATCTGATTCCCGGAGCTGCACCGGATGTCTTTGGGAAGCTTCCCCCAGTCAATGTCTGTATTATTGGTGGGAGTAATGGGCGCTTATCAGAAATCTTAGAAACTGTTCCCCTTGTTGAGGGGGGAAGGATTGTGATCACGGCAGTGACGATCGAAACCGTGGCTCAAGGATTGAAACTGCTTACAGACCTCAACTATCAAGATATCGATACCGTTTCTATTCAAGTGGTTCGCTGGAAAGCCGTACAAACTCTTCATATGGCACAAGCTTTAAATCCAATTTTTATAATATCAGCACGAAAAGGGGATGCGTTATGAATATAACCTGGGGGAAATTCTATGGAGTAGGGGTCGGTCCCGGTGATCCTCGTCTCTTGACATTGCAAGCTGTCGACGTCTTACAATCGGTCGATATAGTTGCCATCCCGAAATCCAAGCNNATGCCCATGACTGCAGATCAGCAGGTTTTAGCAAAGGCTTGGCAAGATGGCGCACAAGCCCTCCTAACCGAACTGAAACAGGGTAAATCCGTCGCCTTTATCACGCTGGGTGATCCCTCACTTTATAGTACTTACAGTTACCTACTTAACATCCTTCAGGCGGAATTACCTCAGGAGTGTATTACGACAGTGCCAGGGATTACGGCTATGTCCGCAGCAGCAGCAAGGACTAACTTGCCTCTTGCCACTGGGGATGAGCCCCTTCTTATCTTGCCGAGTACTGAAGATGTTGGGGAGTTCCTCAACTTCCCAAATTTAGTCTTAATGAAAGTATCCCGAAGGCTTCCAGAGATTTTGACGCTTCTCGAAGAGCATGAGAGAAAAGCAGTTTTGTTAACTCGCCTCGGACAAGCTGGAGAGAAAATTCGTTGGGAACCTAAAGCTAAGGATTTCACATCCGAAAAAATTGATTATCTCAGTTTGTTACTCGTCAAAAAAGATTTATTGGGGAGGGAAAATAGTGAGCCAGAAAAAAACTAACGGCGAAGTAATATTCGTCGGAGCTGGTCCAGGTGATCCTGAATTAATAACGGTCAAAGGATCTCGCGCACTGGAGAGGGCGGACCGAGTGATTTACGCTGGATCTTTAGTCAACCCGGAATTGCTCGAGCTTTGCCGCCCGGGAACACCTGTTCATGACAGCGCTCACCTTACGCTCGAAGAAGTGGTCGCTTTGATGTATGAGGGGACAAGCCATGGGGAAACTATTGTTCGTCTCCATACGGGAGATCCCAGTATGTATGGGGCAATCAAAGAACAATTCGACCACTTAGATAAGCAAAATATTTCGTATTCCGTCATTCCGGGAGTCAGCTCGGTCTTTGCTGCTGCTGCGGCGGTTAAACGCGAATTCACGTTGCCAGAAATAAGTCAAACCCTAATTCTAACCCGCATGGCGGGAAGGACCCCTGTACCGGAGCGTGAAGCGCTGGCAAACTTAGCGAAACACCAAGCCAGTATGGCGATTTTCTTAAGTGTCCAGGATATGCACTCTGTTGTCGAAGCTTTGCTTGAAGGTGGTTACCCTGCCTCCACCCCGATAGCCGTAATTTCTAAAGCGAGTTGGCCGGACGAAGAAATACTTCATGGAACTTTAGAAACAATTGTAGAAAAAGTTAAATTGGCAGGAATCCGCAAACAGGCTCAAATCCTTGTAGGAGATTTCTTGGATCCGGCCAATGGATACGCTCGTTCGAAACTCTACGACCCCACCTTTACGCATGAATATCGGCAAGGCTCAAAACCATGAACGCGAAAATAGCCCTTCTGGCCTTGACAGATCGAGGGGTCGCTACTGCACTTCGAATTAATGAGAGCCTTTCGAACACGGTTGAACGAGATCTTTTTATTCATGAGAAAGCCTTAGGTCATAGCGAAAATCAGGGTATAGTGTTTCGACGTCTGAGGAATATCATCCCAAGACTATGGCAAGAGTATTCTGTTCTCATTTTCGTCATGGCTACAGGAATTGTGGTACGCCAAATTGCTTCCCTTATCGAAGGCAAAGATCGAGATCCGGCGGTGCTTGTCTTAGATGAGGAGGGGAAGTTCGTTATTCCTTTACTTTCCGGACATTTAGGTGGCGCAAACACTTGGGCAAATCATCTTGCCAGTCAGATTGGAGCTCAAGCAGTTATTACGACAGCCACAGATGTGCGGGGCTTAGTTGCTCCTGATGAGTACGCCCGTAGGTATGGTTGGAAAGTTGAACCGCTAGACCATTTACCAACGGTTAATCGCTTACTTTTAGAACAAGGTTATCTCAAAGTATGGACCAGTTACCCCTTTAAACCTGAAGAGGCTTGGGTTAACGATGAGCATTATCAGTTTTTGTCAGACCAAGAGAAAGAAAAAGCAAATGTGATAATAAGTCCTTTTCCGGGCCTAAGTATTAAGGATGATCTAATATATTTAATTCCACCCCTCTTGAGTGTTGGGGTTGGATGCCGGCGNNGGGGCATCCCTTAAGGCAGTGTCAGGGATCTATAGTATTGATCTTAAATATGATGAAGTTGGTCTGATCGAAGCGGCTAAGTACCTGCGGGTCCCGTTTCGAACTTTTCCAGCAGTTGAACTACAGACTGTCATTGAAAAGGAACAGTTAAGTCGATCAAACTTTGTAAAAGAAAAGATAGGAGTGGACGGGGTATGCGAAGCAGCGAGCTTGCTGGGAACTCAGAGGGGACGACTAATTCTGCCGAAGTTCAAGGGTCAAGGGGTCACAGTAGCGATCAGCGTGGAAAACTTTTTGTCGTGGGTATCGGGCCCGGAGACCCTGACCATATGACCGCACGGGTGCAGTCGGTCTTAAATGAAGCTGAATACATCGTTGGATATAAAACTTACATTGACCTTATTCGCCCGTTATTAACTCATCAACAAATTGTAGCCACCGGGATGCGTCAAGAAATTGACCGTTGCCAAGAGGCGATACGTTTAGCCGCCGAGGGACACAGTGTTGCTGTTATAAGTAGTGGGGACGCCGGGGTTTACGGTATGGCTGGTATACTTATCGAGTGTCTTGATCAAGACGGTCTTCTGGACCTTCCACTGGAGATCATTCCGGGCGTTACGGCTGCCAGTGCAGCAGCTTCCATGCTTGGGGCACCTTTGATGCACGACTTTGCTGTGATAAGCTTAAGTGATCTCTTAACCCCTTGGGAAGTCATTGAGAAACGTGTGCGATTAGCCGCTGAAGGGGATTTTATCCTGGCTATTTATAACCCAAAAAGTAAAGGACGTACTAAACACATTGAGACGCTACGCGAGATCCTTCTTTGCTACCATAGTCCTGAAACCCCAGTTGGCCTAGTCCGGGAGGCGTTACGAGGGGAGGAGTCCAGCGTGCAAATCACCACCCTTGTTGATTTCACAAATCACCCAATAGACATGTTGACCACTGTAATTATTGGAAACTCTCAAACCCGCATATTAGGA